>JAABRH010000047.1 GCA_011391015.1 Sulfurovum sp. | reverse complement strand
TCTCTGGAGAGGATTTTTAATTATGAATGTTATAATAGCAAAATTTGATGAAAAAGGCTCTATTGATGACAGACAAACACCTTGTGGATGATATCAAACATATCTCACTTTCGCTTTTTCATAAAAACTTTTTTTCTGTCTTTCACGGTTCTATTTCGGCTAGAGTCGCCAATTATGGATTTCTTATCAACGCCAAAGATGTCATCTTGGATGAAATCACAGAAGAGTCTTTGGTAAGGCTGGATTGTGAAAAGCGAGACTACCGCTGGAGTTTGGCAAATGAAGATGTCCATATACATGAACACATCTATAAAACGATTCCCAATGCAAAATACATCTCTTATACCATGCCGCCCTATGCAACCGCATATTCGCTCAAACACGCCAAAGTCTCACCTGCAGATTTCTATGGCAAAAAAATCCTAGGTGAAATCACAATCTTTGACCCCAAAAATATTGACGACTGGCTAGAACGCGCCCCGTATGAAATAGCCCGATTTTTCCAAAACCATGACACCCACTTGCTTCTTATTAAAGGGTTTGGTCTTATCTCTTATGACAGGGACATCACCAATATGGCAAAAAAGATCTCTATCCTCGAAAACTCATGTAAACTGCTTGCCCTGTCTGCCAATCTTTAAGCAAGGCTATTGGCGGACATACTCCGTCTGCACTAATGCTTCATTGATCAAGATCAGTTTGGTGGCATCAATATATTTGACGGTATTGAAACGGATAGGCTCGCTCTCAAATCGATGTTTAAACGTATTTGCCAAATTGCGCAGCGACTCTTGTGAAATCAGATAGATCTCTTTTGCAAAAGGCACTTCGACTTTATTGACAACCAGCACAAGGGTATCGTTTTTGACTCTCCAGATACCAGAACCTTCTATACGGAGATCTCTTACAAAGGCATCACCTTTTTTAAGGTTGACAAGCATTGTCAAGGAAAATGTACGGTTTGCATTGAGATCAAAATACTCTTTTTCAGTAATACTTGTACCAAAATTTGATGCCAGTGTGGCACCTTGCCACTTTCCCACAAGCTGGGCTTGTTCGACTGCATGAAGCCCTATTGTCAGAAACAAAAGTATCCACATGCTTTTCATTTTCTCTCCTTTGCATCTCATTGTGTTGCAGAGTATAACGCAGAAAAACTGTTACTTATACGACAAGAGTTTTGTAAAGTATACTTTTGTTATACTCTCTAAAATATTACCTCATACAGGATGTCATGATATGAATCAGACAAAAAAAAGATTAAGTATCATCAATTATGCTATTTCTATTACAGATATTGAAACCATACAGCTTCAGGTTTTGAAACTTGGCATGCTGAAGACAGATGAGAAGATACAAACGATTATTAGAGCCATTCAGGCAGAAAATTATGCGCAGGCGCAAAGACTGATCGCCGAGTATATCGAAGCACCAACTGAAAATGTTCTCCAAAGAAGCTCTCAAGAAAAAACAAAACCATTTGATGATGAAACACAAGCCATCATTGATGAGTTCAATCTTTTTGTCACACCGGCCCCGGACAAAACAGTACAAACAGTTGATATCAATGACTTTCTGACCGATATGCCCCATGTACAAACAAAACCGCATCAACCGATTGATTTTGATACACTGCTCCAGATTGAGGCAAGAGAAGTATTGCCTGATGCACTCGTGCTAGAGACTGCATCAAACGCTATAGACACTTTTTTTGAAGCACCGGTGCAAAACAGTGAGCCTGATACAAGCAACTCCGACATCACGCAGGATCCTTTTTTTGAGACAGAAACGACAGAGGTGCAAATTGCTGACTTACAAGACCCCCTAGAAGAGACACCCCTCCCAAAAGAGACCATAGCCATCGAGATCCCCTCTGATGTTCTCATAACAAAAAAAGAAAAAAAAGTTGAAAAAGATGTAATGCCTGAAGCTGATGTCCTGCCGGAAAATGACATCTTCAGCCAAAACCATCTTTTCAAAGAACTCAAACCCAAAACAAACGTGCAAAGCAAGATCGCCAACTCGCTCTACAAAGCCATCCCGTATATCGCACAGAAAATCAGCAGCATGACCAAACAGTATCCAACGACAGACAGTACGCAAGATGATTTTGAATCAGCTAAAACACTGCTGAGTAAAATAAGTCAGGAAAGCTATAACGAAAAAGAGATTGAAGAGACGCTTACACATATTAAACAACTAACCGAGCAACAACACTACGCAGAAGCAGCGCAACTTTTACTCATCTGTGCTGCCACAGAATCGAAATTTTCTCAGTTTATGTTGGCTAGAGAACTTTATAAAGGCGTTTTATTTGAAAAAAACATACCCGAATCTTTTGCACACATGACACTATTGGCTGCTGAAGACTACCCTGAAGCGCTCTGTGATTTGGCACAATTTTATGAGCACGGCATAGGTACCAAAAGAGACAAAAAGAAGGCTGAACAGCTTTATTTTGAAGCGATGGAAGCAGGTGTTGTTCGGGCAGAAAAGCACTACAACAGACTCAAAAAAGACAATAAAAGTTTTTTAGACTTCTAGAAACCTCTGCTAGAGTGGTTTCGATACGCTTTCAATACCCTCATATGCAACCCTGATCATCTTGTCTATCTCTTCATACGTGATGATATAGGGTGGCATAAAATAGATCACGGCTCCCAAAGGTCGAAGCAAGACACCCTGACTTAATGCATACTCATAGACTTTCAAACCGATGCGTTCACTCGCCTCATACCCTTGCAACTCTACAGCTGCCACCATGCCTTGTTGTCGTATCTCTTTGACATTGGGCAAAGCAGTAAAGGGCTCAAGTTTTGCTTTAATATAAATACTTTTTTTGGCATTTTCTCCCAAGACATCATTGTGTGCAAAGATTTCCAACGTCGCTAAGGCAGCAGCACATGCCAATGGATTGCCCGTATAACTATGTGAATGCAAAAAGGCTTTATACTCGTTATAGTCGCAATAAAAAGCATTGTAAATGTCAAGAGTAGTCATCACAACAGAAAGCGGCAAATACCCTCCGGTTATTCCCTTGGAGAGTGTCATAAAATCAGGCGATATCCCTGCATATTCACAGGCAAACATTTTTCCCGTACGACCAAAACCTGTCATGATTTCATCGGCTATGAGATGCACGCCATATTGAAGCGTCAAAGCCCTTGCACCCTCAAGATAAGCCGGGTGATACATATGCATCCCGCCTGCTCCTTGTATGAGAGGTTCAAGTATGAAGGCAGCTATCTCATCTGCATTTTCACTCAATACCTCTTTGAGTGCCAGCAACGCGGTTTGTGCAGCCTCTATGCTCTGGTCTTGGGGTACTGGGACTTGCCTATTGGCTATCAGAAGAGGCTCATAGGTTTCCTTGTAAAGCTTCACATCTCCGACACTCAGTGCTCCGATGGTCTCCCCGTGATATGAGTTTGTCAATGAGAGAAAAACCGGTTTACATTTTCCCTGATTAAGATGATAATGATAGCTCATTTTCAAGGCTGCTTCCACCGCAGAAGAACCATTGTCAACATAAAACACCTTCATCAAATCTGAAGGCGTGATCTCTACTAGTTTATGCGCCAATTCTATAGCCGGCTCATGGGTAAAACCTGCCAAAAGCACATGTTCAAGTGTCTCAAGCTGCGCTTTGATCTTTGCATTAATTATCTCATTGGCATGACCAAAAAGATTGACCCACCAGGAACTGACCGCATCAATGTAGCTATTGCCATCAAAGTCATATAGATAGACACCTTTTCCAGACTTAACAGGTATCAAAGGCAGTGTCTCATGGTCTTTCATTTGCGTACAGGGATGCCAGATGACTTCCAGGTCTCGCTGCATCATTTTTGTATTTTGATTGGGCATACTGTTTAAAAACTCCGATTCGTTAGCGATAAGCTTATTTTAGGTAGAATATTGTACAAATTTTTCGATTGAAGGCAGATGAAGTATGATAAGTTGGATGCAAAAACACAATAGATATCTGGTATGGACAATCTGGATAGCAACCATTGCATTTATTGGTGCAGGTTTTGTAGGATGGGGAAGCTACAGTTTTGGCGCCAAAGCGGGTAATGTTGCCAAAGTAGGCACGATTGAAATCCCCCAGACAAAACTCAATTTGGTTTACAGCAGCCTCTACAGCCAGTACAATGAAATGATGCAAGGCACACTGGATGAAGCAAAAGCAAAAGAGATGGGGCTTATCCAGCAAGCATTTGCACAACTGGCGACACAAGCCAAGCTCTTAAATTTTGCGAAAGATATCGGTTTGATTGTCTCAGATGAAGAAGTTGCACAAAAACTTCAAGAGATTCGCATCTTCCAAAAAGACGGAGTATTTAACAAAGAGATTTATAACGGCTACCTCAGAACCCAAAGACTCAAAGCAAAATTTTTTGAAGAGACACTCAGAGAAGAACTTGTCATCCAAAAAGCACTCTCTCTGCTCAGCGTTGAAGGTTTGCCTTTGGAAGAAGAAGCGATCTTGGCTGCGATGAATGTGAGTGACAAAATTGCTTATAGAATCTTGACAAGCAATCAAGTTGACATTATTGAAGATGAAACAAAAATAAAAGCGCAGTGGGAAATGCAAAAAGAAAACTTCCTCACTGATCCAAGCTACACACTTTCCATCGTATGGACACCGAGTAAAGACACAGCTGCGACAGACGATGAAATCAAAGCACATTTTGAGGCTAACCGTTTTAACTACACCGATGCTTCAGGGAAACAGCTCTCTTTTGACGAAGCTAAAGTATTGGCAACACAAGATCTCAAGATTAAAAAAACAAAAAAAGCGGCTCAAAAAGCGTATATCGCATTTAAAAAAGGAGAGCAAGAAGCTAGCGAAAAAATGACCCTTGCTTATGGCGACTCCAAGCTGACAGAAGAAGTATGGGCAGAACTCAAAACAAAATCTACAGGCGATATCATCAAACCTAAAATCATAGCAGACAACTATGCAACGATCAAGATAGAAAACTCTGTCCCTTCCAAGGTAAAAACATACGAAGAAGCCAAACAAGAAGTCACAGCGGCGTATGTTGATCAGGCAAAAAAAGAAGCGCTTTTAAACTTGGCTGATACCACATTTCAAAACTTTGAAATGAACGGCAGTATCGTTACGGATTTTGTAAAGTTTGAGGAGAATGTCAACCTCGAAGGATTAAATAGTGAAGAAAGTTTACAATTTTTACAAAAACTCTTTACATCATCAAAAGAAAAAGGTATCATAAGCGTATCGGATAAGGTAGTCGTTTATAATATTTTAGAACAAAAACTTATAGTAGCAGATGTAAATCAGACAGAATCTGCAATACAAACTGTAAACAAGTTGAAACAAAATACATTTGAATCAAATCTAATCAAAATATTGGACAAACAGTATCCTACAGAAGTTTATATGGGAGGGCTTTCAAATTGAATGATACAATTTTAGCTATAGATATCGGTTCTACTAAAATATGTGCAATCATCGCTGAAATTAAAGACTCCCAAGTTCTCATCCAAGGTCACGGCATCGCTAAATCCCAAGGGGTTAAAAAGGGTGCCATTACCAACATTGAGCTTGCTTCAAAATCTATCAAGAAAGCCATTAGTGATGCAAAACGTATCGCAGGAAGCAATATCTCTTCAGCTACCGTTTCCATCTCCAACGCCTATGCAAAAAGTCTTAATTCAACCGGTATTGTCAATATACCCCATAAAGACATCTCCATCAAAGAGATAAACCGCGTGATGCAAACGGCACTCTATAATGCAAATGTCCCCAATGAATATGACGTAATTCACGTCTTGCCCTATAACTTTAGAGTAGATGACCAAGACTTCATCGAAGATCCGATAGATATGAATGCGAGCCGTATGGAAGTGGATGTCAATATCATCATTACACAAAAATCAAACCTTTCCAACCTTAAAAAAGCTGTTCGTTCTGCCGGCATTGAGATAGACGGTATTGTACTGAGTGGTTATGCTTCGGCCATCGCCACCATGGATGAAGATGAAAAACAGCTCGGTGTGGCAGTCATCGACTTAGGCGGACAAACCAGTAACCTAGTAATTCACACAGGAAACTCCATAAGGTACAATGATTTCTTAGGTGTAGGTTCAAACCACATTACCAACGACCTTTCGATGGCACTGCATACACCTTTACAAATAGCAGAAAATGTCAAAGTACGTCATGGCAATCTGACTGAAAGCTCAAACGAAGTCATTGAACTGCCCATCATCGGAGATGAAGAGAGTCGCAATGGTGTCTCTTTGGACATTGTCCATTCAGTCATTTTCTCTCGTGTAGAAGAAGCGTTGATGATCTTGGCAAAATCACTTGAAAAATCTGCTCTGAAAGAACAAATCGGTGCAGGCATCATCCTCACAGGCGGCATGACAAAACTCAAAGGTATCAGGGAGTTGGCCCAGGCTATTTTCACGGGCTTGCCTGTACGTGTCGCATACCCTGACAACATACCGGGGCTTTTTGATGAACTCAAAGACCCTGCGTACTCAACAGTCATTGGCTTACTGCTTTACAGAGCAGGCGGTCATACGCAGTACGAAATTGATTTCCAACAAACCATGCTGCACTCCAAAGTAGGACATGAGGAAAATATAAGAGATATCCGCATCGGCTCAGCTGAGACAGTAAAAACAGAGGCAACTCCAAAATCTCGTCCATATGAGATAAAGGAGCCATCAAAACAAAAAGGCAACAGTGAAGAGCCGGGGAATATCCTTTTTGACGAACTCCCTGATTTGGGGCATGACAATCAAAATCCACTCAAAAAACTGGCAAATTGGGCAAAGCAGCTTTTTTAAAACAATTTACACACATCAACTAAAAGGGAGAAGAACATGGAAGAGTTTGAAATAGAAATCGTTGAAGCCATAGGTCACACCAATGGCGCAAAAATCAAAGCTATCGGCGTGGGCGGCGGTGGCGGAAACATGATCAACCATATGATCAATGAGGGAATCAATAGTATTGATTTGATTGTTGCCAATACGGATGCACAGGCTCTGGACAGCTCGCTTGCACCATTTAAAATGCAACTGGGCATCAATGCAACCAGAGGTTTGGGTGCAGGTATGATTCCTGACAAAGGCAGAGAAGCTGCACTTGAAAGTTTTGAAGATATCAAAAGTATGTTAACAGGTGCGGATATCGTCTTTATTTCTGCCGGTCTTGGCGGTGGAACAGGTACGGGTGCTGCACCGATTATCGCACAAGCAGCAAAAGAAGTCGGTGCATTAACCGTTTCTATCGTTACCAGCCCTTTCAAATTTGAAGGTAAAAAGAGAACCAAACTTGCAAAAGAAGGTCTTGAGGAACTCAAAAGAGAATCAGATTCTATCATTGTTGTTCCAAATGAAAAGCTTCTTTCGGTTGTTGAAAAAAATCTTGGCATCAAAGAGAGCTTTAGAATGGTAGATGACATTCTTGCTCAAGCCGTTGGCGGTATCTCAAAAGTGATTCTTTCACATGGAGACAATGACATCAACCTTGACTTTGCTGACGTAAAAACAGTCATGAGTCACAGAGGTCTTGCTCTCATGGGTGCAGGATACAGCTGCGGTAAAAATGCAGCCTATGATGCAGCAAAATCTGCTATAGAATCACCATTGCTTGACAATATATCTATTGATGGTGCAATGGGTGTATTGGTTCACTTTGACATTCACCCGGATTATCCTATCATGGAAATCAGTGAAGCGATGAATATCATCGAAGAGAGTGCCGATGAAAATGCTTCTGTTATCTTTGGTACAACTACCAATGAAAATATGGCAATTGATGAAGTCAGAATCACCATCGTTGCAACAGGCTTTGAAGACAAAAATTCAATCCCTGAACCCATCGTCAAAAAACAAGAGACACTCCTAAGTCCAAATATTTGCAACATCAATACAAATCGTATTGCGAACAGAATGGTTGTAGGCGGATACAATGGTGAAAATGAAGATATTTTAGATGTGCCAACTTTCCTTAGAAAGCAGATGGACTAACTCTCCCCCTATAACAAGGCAGAGCTCTTCCTCTCTGCCCTCCCTTCTTTTCAATACATCTCTTTCTTATTGACTTTGCTTGCCATTAAACATCTTTTGCTATGATTATCAAAATTTTACGTGACGGAAACACAATGAAACATATAAAGAAACTTTCAACTATCGCAACCGCTACAGGTCTGGGTGCACTTTTGGCAACAGGGCTTACTGGATGTTTTGGCAACAATGAGTCCAAACAAGAAGAAACCAAAGCCCAACATGCCTTTGTCATCATTGAAGAGACGGCTCCGGGCAAATACCAGATCAAAGATGAATTCCCAGCAGATGAGACACGCATCGTGCTTAAAAAACTGGATGGCACAGAACGCGTTCTAACCAAGCCGGAGATGGATGCACTGGTGGCCGAAGAAGCTGCCAAGATTGATAACGGTACATCCAATCTTACCAAAGCACAAGATCCTCAAATGACACAGCAGGGCGGTATGGGTCTTGGTGAAGTTTTACTCTCAAGCATTGCCGGTGCGATGATAGGTTCCTGGATAGGCTCTAAACTTTTTGGCAATCAAAACTTTCAAAACAACAGACAAGCTGGGTACAAATCCCCTTCAACCTACGCCAAAAGCCAAAAAAGTTTTAACAACCCTAAAAACAGTACAAGCAAAAGAAGCGGATTTTTTGGAAGCGGCAAATCTTCAGGTACTTCCAGTAGCTCTTTTGGTGGTTGATAGATGCTAAATTTTGAAAAGATAACGCCTTTAAATACAGACTACCTAGAATCTTTGGGGTTTGTCTGGCATACAGATCAGGATGAAAGCTCCTATTTATCCGATACACTGCTTGTTATCAGCGAACAGGAAGCGCAAACGTTCTACGAAGCCGCAAATACGCTGTATGATATGTACATAGAAGCAGCACAATATGTCATAGACAACAATCTTTTCCATGCTATCGGTATACCGTTCAACCTTGTAGAGAGCATTAAGGAATCATGGCAAAGTGATGTCCACTGGCATCTCTATGGTCGTTTTGACTTTGCAGGAGGCTTGGATGGCGCTCCTGTTAAACTGCTTGAATTTAATGCAGATACACCGACAGCACTTTTTGAAACTGCGATCGTACAATGGGCGATGCTTAAAAAAAATGGGCTTAATGAAGCACAGCAGTTTAACGGTCTTTATGAAGCTCTAGTTGACAATTTTAAACGTTTGGTGACACTTGAAGAAGATGTCTCCTCTTTTGAAGAACACTATGACGGCTGGCGCTTTCTTTTTACTTCGATCAGAGGAAATGCAGAAGAGGAAAACACGGTAAGACTCCTTCAGCACATTGCCACAGAAGCAGGATTTGAGACAGAATTTGCCTACATAGACGAAATAGAATTTTCAGCCCAAGAGGGTATTTTTTATCACGATAAAAATTATGAATTGTGGTTTAAACTTATCCCTTGGGAAGATATAGCACTGGAAGAATCAGATCTTGCGATGCTGCTTACGAACATCATAAAGAACCAAAAAGCGATCATCTTTAATCCTCCCTATACCCTGCTCTTTCAAAGCAAGGGTTTGCTCAAAATCCTATGGGATCTCTTCCCCAATCACCCTCTTCTTCTGGAAACATCTTTTGAGCCTTTGCAAGGAAAAAAACAAGTCAGAAAACCTGTCTTTGGCAGAGAAGGAAGTTCTGTGAGTATCTTGGATGAAAAGGGAAATAGCATTGAGAGTATGGCGGGTGAGTATGACAACCATAAAATGGTGTACCAAACTTACACACAGCTGCCCACAGATGAAGAGGACAATTCCTATCAGGCAGGTGTATTTTACGCCTATGAAGCCTGCGGACTTGGTTTCAGAAAAGGCGGGAAAATACTGAACAATATGTCAAAATTTGTGGGACACCGTGTCCAAAGATAGAAGGATACGGTTGTTTAACCTCCAAAAGGTGCCGCCTCTGGTACTTCATAACGTTCTGTGCCGATACGTATCATAAGATTCACCTTCATTCATTTTTGAATATTTAATCGTTTCTCACATGCAACAGATACAAATTCAACCTCATCCGTATCAATACGCGCTGCGGTGAGGCTACCGCCCCAAAGGCATCCTGTGTCTATGGCTAAGATATGTTCGTCTTGATAGAGTCCCAAGGTTGACCAGTGACCTATGATAATGCGCAAATGAATCTCTTTGCGGTCTTTGCATTCAAACCAAGGCTTTAGCCCTTTTTGTCTCAGTGCATCTGTCGGTGCACCCTTTTGATCAAAATCAAGTTTATGATCTTTATAGCAATAGCGCATACGCGTAAAAGCACTAACCAGATAACGATCGATGTCTATGAGGCTTGCCTCTCGGTTAAATTGGTCAACACCGCTTTTGAGGATTTTTCTGAGCCATACTTCCGCATCATCGCCACCCATCTTCTCTTCTATTCTTTGGGCATAACGCAGTGCCATACCCAGATCAAACTCGGGTGAAATACCTGCATGTGCCATACAGTAGCCAAGCTGATAATCAACATGTAAAAACTTTTGGCTTCTGAGCCAGTCTATGAGTATCTTGGCACGAGGGGATTGTAGTATAGGATCCAAGGTAGGGTTTGATTTTTTAATACCGTAATAGGCGGCAATGAGCGTAATGTCATGATTACCGAGTACAATTTGTACACGCTCTTTGAGACTATAAAGATACTCCAAAGTCTCAAGCGAGCCCTCGCCTCTGTTGACGACATCTCCAGCGATCCAGAGTGTATCTTGTGTAGGATCAAAAGCTATTTTATCCAATAACTGTCTAAATGATCCGTAACATCCCTGTATATCACCAATTGCCCAAACTGCCACTAATTTACCCCTAAGTGTTTTTTATATGCAAGTACTTTGTCTGCAAAAGACATCTTCGCATACGCCGCTGAGGGTGAAGGAAGATAAACAGTTTCAACCTCAAGATGAGAAAAATGCACTCTAAAAAGCGCTTCTGCTTTTTTACCCGTAAAAGCGATTTTGGTGATGCTCGGATACGCCTCAAGCAATGCTGCGATATCATTGACCTCTTCCTCTTCCAAAGAACTGTCAAGCGAAGTTTCTCTGCTGCATCGTTTGATCATATCCCACAGACCAAACTTGTTCTCTTTCAGTAACCATATTTTTTGGTCACGATTGTTGATGGGGTAAGAGGTGATACTCTCTAACAATTTCCAGAATTGATTGCGCGGATGTGCATAGTAAAACGCTTTTTCAAACGACTGAATGCTGGGGAAAGAGCCCAATATCAATGTCCGGGTATCTTGAAATACGAGGGGCTTAAAAGGATGCTCCAAAAGTTCACTCATACGCAACTACTTACACGCCCTACGCATATTTTGTACGATAAGTACCAAGAGTGCTACCGCAAATATCTTGGAGTTTATCTCTGAGCCTTTATGCGTATTGACAAATGCCATAGAGTTCGTCATGGCTTCACCCTGAGCTTGCATCGCTATGATGTCGGGTATGTAGTATTGTGAAAACAAAAGCCCTGTAGCAAGTACAAAAAAGGTGGCTACCTGCGTGAGTGTATCGCGTTCAAACTTTTTAAACTTATAGCCTTCATAGAGCACGACTGCTACAAGCATCACAGTCACCACATACGACAGACGCAAAAAGTTCTCTGTCATGATCTGCCCCTCTTGAAAACGCGTGAGCACCTCAGCGCCCAGCCATGCCTGCGTGTGAAAGGTTACAGAGGTAACCACGATGCCTGCATACAGCATCATACCAAGCGTTGCAGACAGGAAGATAAGATACACCATTGTTGCCATTTTAAAATATCTGTTCATTGTTTATATCCTTACTAAAATTCAATGACAAAGCCACGGTCAAGTCCTGCGAGGTCTTTGAAAAAATTGATGTATTTTACCCCGATTTGATTAACAAAATCCTGCAAAGGTTCTTTCTGATCATACCCCATCTCACAAGCAAGGAAGCGAATACCTCTTTGTTTGACATCCAAAATGATTTGCTTGAGGAGTTCATCCCCTACTCTACCGCCAAACAGTGCCTCTTTGGGTTCATAATCCGCCACGTTTGAAGCCAATACAAAATCTTCAGCGATGTACGGAGGGTTTGAGACTACCAACTCCAAGGGTTCAAGTACTTCATCGATAAGATTGGACTTTCGCAAGGTGATCTGACGTTCTAGCCCAAATGTTCCGATATTTTTGCCAGCAACCCTGAGCGGTGCTTCACAGATATCTGTAGCAATGATGTGCAGCTGCGGAAACTTTCGCGCCAATACTATCGAGATGGCACCAGAACCAACACCTATCTCAGCGATCCGTGTGATATGTTCTTTTTGGATGATCCCTGCTGTCACATCGATGAGCATCTCCGTCTCAGGACGGGGGATCAATACGCCAGCTTCCACATCCAGGTGAATGTCGTAAAAACTGGCAGACCCTACGATGTACTCATAGGGTTCATGTTTGGCTCTTCTTTGTATAAGCTGTTGAAAGATTTCAAGATTGTCTACTCTGTCAGCCTCATGGGTAATCAGATAACTGCGCTCTTGCCCCAGATGCCACGCCAAAAGCAGTTCTGCTTCAAACTGCGGACGTTCACAGGCAACTTTTAGTTCTTCCTTTGCCCATACCAGCGCCTGCTTAACGGTCATTTTTATCCAAAAAAGCAAAAATCCCGTCTTTTGGCAACATCTCTTCTTGCACAGACGTAATGGATGCATCAAACCCCAACTCTTTGAGTCTTTCAAGTACGGGTGGATGCGTGTAGTAAAAGAAGATAACCAAGGGATGTGATTTTGGGAACGATTTGTTTTCGCTCACCAGTTTCATCAGTGCGGATATCAGATTCTCTTTACCTCCCACACTTGAGCCGTATACATCGGCTGCATATTCGTTATGACGGCTCACGGCTGACATAAATGGGGTGAAAACAAAACT
>JAABRH010000046.1 GCA_011391015.1 Sulfurovum sp. | reverse complement strand
TTTTAACATTATCAAAAACCACATCATTCACATTCATGTAAAATATCCTTGTGTGTAAAAATCTCCATAGGATACAAAAGTAAAGGGAGAGAAACTCTCCCCTCTGTTATCAATATCCGCTAGCGCTTATCATATAGTAAAGATATGAAAGAAGCGGTTGCACATAGAAAATCGCTCCTATCGTAGCAAATGTTGCAAAACCGATAATGACCATAAGTGGTTTTGAAAGGTTATAGTAAATCGTATCGACATCTTTGATAGGGTCCTTAAGAAACATAAAGACGATCAGCTTTAAATAATAATAAGCAGCAATCGCCGAGTTAAGCCCCATGACTACGGCAAGCCACACATAGCCTGCATTGACAGCTGCCTGCATCACATAAATCTTACCCCAAAATACAGAGAAAGGTGGAACACCTGCCAGAGAAAGCATGAACAATGCCATCACAACTGCACCCATTGGCATGATCTTGATAAACCCTGCAAACTTTTCATACGGATGGTCATAATCGATGTCAAAGCGTCTTGTTTTATGACGCGATATCCACAACATCGCGAATGCACCTAAGTTAGTGAACATAAAAAGAGCATAGTAAAGGAAGATGCTGGTATTTCCTTCACTAGTATCTAAAGCCATGGCAGCCATGATAAAACCTGCATGAGAGATTGAAGAGTATGCCAACATACGCTTTACATCATTTTGCACCAATGCCATAATGTTAGACAATGTCATGGTAATCACAGCAATACCTAAAATCATCCATCTTACCCACTCGACACCCAGATCAATATACATACCAAAAATTCTGATACTGACCACAAATGCTGCCACTTTTGGTACAACTGACATATACCCAGCTAAAGGTGAAGAGGCGCCTTCATAGACATCTGGTACCCATGTATGGAAAGGAAATAGTGAAAGTTTAAAAGCAAATGCCACCATCAACAACACAGATGACCCAAAAATGGTAATCATCAATCCTGTCTCATTCATACGCCCGGCAAGCACTTCAGCTACTTTATAGAGCTCTACTGAGCCAGTTAAGGCATACACAACCGCTGAACCCATCGCAAAAAAACCTGCTGCGAGTGCACCCATAGTAAAATACTTCACCGCTGCTTCATAGGAGTTGCTTCTGTTATGAAGAGCGATAAGCGTATAGAGTGACAATGATGCAGTCTCAAGACCTACAAAAATAAGGATAAGGTTATCTGAAGCAACCATAAACTGGAAGCCTGCAATCATAAACAAGAAAAGTGCAAAAAATTCAGGGTACGAATACTCATGAAATCTTTTTGATGTGAGTGCAAGCGGTGTAAATATCATCGAACCGCCTATAATAAGCAGTTGTGAGATAATGGAAATACCGTCAATCAGCATGACATCAAAGAAGCCTCGTTCATTGACATTTAAGCCAAGAACTGCGCCAAAATCAATAAAAAGCACCAAAATGGTTAACATGACATAGAGTGACTTATGTATCTTGTTGTTCAACAGATCGATGATCATAATAATCAAACCGCCTACTATGGTAATAAGCATTGGCGCAAGTGTAATAAGATTTAGACTCTCTAAACCCACTTTGATTGGCTCTAGCATTAGTTACCTCCCTTTGTTGTATTGCTAAGGCGTATCAAATCTTTTGCCTCTTGCGTGATTGCTTTCTCATCCATAAAGCTTAACAATGCTTTAACTGAGTTATCGATGGGCGCAAGTACCGGTTTGGGATATACCCCAAGCCAAATCACTATGGCTACCAATGGAATAAGCGACCATGTCTCTCTGGTGTTTAAATCGCTTAATTTTTTGTTCTCTTCATTATCCAGCGGACCAAAGAACGTGCGTTTCATTACTCTTAGCATATACACTGCACCTAATATGATGGAGGTTCCAGCCAATATGGTCATCACTGGTGAGACCTGATAAAATCCTAAAAGTACCAAAAACTCACCGACAAAACCGATGGTAAGCGGTAAACCCACTGAAGCCATCAGCATAATCCCAAAAATAAGTGCGAATTTTGGCATAACAGCTGCGATACCGCCAAATTCCGACATCAGTTTTGTGTGTCTTCTCTCATAAATCATACCCACCAGCATAAACAGTGCGCCCGAGACAATCCCGTGAGACAACATTTGAAAGACTGATCCGCTTAAGCCTTCTGCGTTCATCGCAAAAAGACCCAGCATGATAATACCCATATGCGACACGGAAGAGTAAGCAATCACTTGCTTGATGTCTTTTTGTGCATAGGCTATCATCGCAGTGTAGATAATCATAATTAAGGACAGTACTGCAATCGGTGTAATCGAAAGTACTGAAGCATCAGGGAACATAGGAAGTGAAAATCGTACAAATCCATACGTACCCATTTTAAGCAATACTGCTGCAAGAATAACCGAACCGATCGTAGGGGCCTGTCCGTGTGCGTAGGGAATCCATGTATGGAAAGGGAACATCGGTACTTTAATCGCAAAGCCGATAAAAAATGCAACAAACAGCCATAACTGATAATTGACCGGAAGCACCAATGCATACCAGTCTGTAATAGCAAAGCTCCAAACTCCCGTAAGGCTATGATAGATATACGCAACAAACAGCATACCTACAAGCATTATCAGTGAGCCTGTAAAGGTATAGAGAAAAAATTTAATCGCAGCATATACTCTTAACGGTCCACCCCATGCACCGACGATATAAAGCATCGGAACCAACGAAAGTTCCCAAAAGAGGTAAAAGAGTATCGCATCCAGTGCCACAAATACGCCAACCATCGTCATCTCCAAGAAAAGAAGAGACAAAATCATGTTCTTGATATTTTTCGTCTCACCCATACTTGCCATACCGATCAGTGTCATCAGTGTTGTCATCACGATAATAAAGAGTGATATACCGTCTGCACCAAGATAATAGGAAATCCCCATATCCGGTATGAGAGGTATCATCTCTACAAACTGCATACCGGGGTTTGCCATATCAAAACCTAGCCATAACCACAATGAGAGTAAGAACTCAATGGCGACTACGGTGATACCATAGGTTCTAATACTATTTTTATCTACTACAAATCCCAACAGTCCTGCAACTGCGGGAAAAAATACCAATACACTTAAAATATTTTCCATATCTCCCCCTTAACCTATCATCGCTGAAATTGCAGCAATTACCAATAATAGTACCGCACCTACAGCCATCCAATTGAGATAGTTTGAAAGGTTACCCGTTTGCATACTTCTTGTTTTGTCTCCTGCACTATAGAGGAATTTCGCTATACCGTCTACAGTTGCATCGACTATTTTTAAATCCACTTCTGTCCAGAACTTCTCAGAAATCATCATATACGGTTTAGTAATAAACTCTTCATAGAATTTTGGTACATAATATTGATTTTTGAGTAATTTATAAAAGAACCCATTCTCTTTTTCTTCGTTGCGTCTAAAGGCATGTTCACCTGTTCTTGCATACTTTAAATAGGCAATCACAATACCACTTACAGCAAAGAAAATGACAATTAAACCGAGATAGGTTGCCAAATGATGCGTATGTTCTGACATTTCATATTGGACACCGTCACCTATCTGATAGATAAATGCTTTATAGCTATTCATAAACCAACCTGTGATGATGGCAAGGACAGCCAATGGTGACATCGCGATGAGTACAAATCTGTACATTTCATGTGGATGAAACCCTAATGGTGTATGTCTATCTTCACCATGGAATGATAAAAAGACTTGTCTAAACGAATAAAATGCCGTCATACCTGCAGTAAGTACCAACATCCCCCACAACACATAGGTATGTTCATTAAAGGCTGTCTCGATAATCGCATCTTTTGACCAAAAACCAGCCAATGGAGGCAATCCGGCAAGTGCCACTGAAGCGATGGTCATATAGATCCATGTACCTCTCATTTTCTTGCGCAAATCACCCATTTTGAAAAGATCGAGTTCATCATGCATCGCATGCATGACGTTACCCCCACCAAGAAAGAGAAGTGCTTTAAAGAAGGCGTGTGCACCAAGGTGAAACAATGCTATCCAGTAGGCACCAAGACCTGCTGCTGCAAACATATATCCCAACTGTGATAGGGTAGAATACGCGATAATTCTTTTGAGGTCACGTTCTACTAAAGCCATAGATGCTGCATAAAATGCAACAAAAGTACCCAAAGAGGCGATAAAGAAACTAACATCTGAGACTTCTGGCATACTATAGAGCGGGTTTGATCTGATGACCAAAAATACCCCTGCGGTTACCATGGTTGCAGCGTGAATCAACGCTGAAACCGGTGTCGGTCCTTCCATCGCATCGGTCAACCATGTATGCAGAGGAAACTGTGCAGATTTACCCATCGCACCAATAAAGAGAGCTATTGCTGCACCAACCAGTACTGTTTCACTCAAGTAGGGTAATTGTGCAAAGACTTCATCATATTGGAGTGAGCCTGTATTCCAGTACAGTAAAAATATACCAATCAACATCCCAAGGTCAGCAATACGGTTCATAATAAACGCTTCATTTGCTGCCCATGACGGTGAGATAGAAGGGTTTTCTTCTCTTGTTTTATCCGCTTTGTGATACCAGAAACCTACCAGTAGCCAAGAACAAACACCTACCCCTTCCCAGCCGATGAAAAGTCCAAGGAAATTATCTGACATCACGAGTATCATCATAGAGAACACAAAGGCAGACAGATAGGAAAAAAATCGGTTAAAACTTTTATCATGGTCCATATACCCGATGGCATAGACATGCACAATCGTTGAAACTAATGACACCACCGTCATCATCGTTACAGATATCTGATCAACTACAAAGCCGAATGAGACATTAAAGTCACCTGCTTGAATCCAATCCATCATACGCACATGCACCACTGTACCTGTTGTGTAGAGAGTGTAAGCCAATACGGCTGATGCAACAAAGGCTAGACCTATAAATAATGAGCCGACAATACCAACAAATATCTTTCTTGGCGTCATACCAAAAAGTGCAGCAAAAAGAGAGCCTGCCAAAGGGGCAAACAGTGCAATATATACAAATTTTTCCATTATTATCCTCTCATGCTTGCTAGATCATCAAGATCAAGACTTCCGTGTTTTTTGTACAATACAATCAAGATACCAAGCCCTACAGCAACTTCAGAAGCAGCGATTGCAATGATAAAAAATGCAAACATTTGACCTGTTAAATCATTATAATAGTGTGAAATAGCGGCAAAAGCGATGTTTACCGCATTGAGCATCACTTCAGTTGCAAAGAAAAGCATCAAAAGGTTTCTTCTTCTCAGTACACCTGCCAATCCTATAGAGAAGAGTATCGCTGCGATGATAAGGTAGTGTGTAAGACCTATCATTTTTCATCCTTTATTATCATTATTTCATCATCTGCACTCATATCTTCAGTCAAACTCTGATCCATTTTTTTACCTGCAAGAATAATGCCTGCGATCATGGCAACCAACAACATCAGCGCTGCAACTTCAAACGGAACCAAATATTTGGTGAAGAGTACGATACCCACATCCTGTGCATTCCCAACACCTTCAGTCATCGGATATAACGCAACCACATTTTCTGAAAAGACAGGGGCTGCAAACATCAGTACCAAGACCAATGCAGAAAGCCCGCCAAGAGCAAATACCAACATTGCGTTTGTATTTTTCTCTTTAATATCTCTTGTTGCATCAAAAAACATCATCGCAAACGCATACAGAGCCATAATCGCGCCGACATACACAACAAGCTGTACCACACCTAAAAAATCTGCACCCAACAAGAAGAAAAATCCTGAAATAAGTACCATTCCTGCAGCCAATGATGTCATTGCATAAAGAATATTTTTACTCAATACAGTGATTAAAAATAGACCTGTGGTCAATGCAGAAAAGAGATAAAAGGCAAACCCTTCTGCTGTCAAAAAAGCGTTTATAAAGTTTTCAAACATATGCCCTCTCCTTAATACGCCAATGGCGTTTTTTTGATATTGTCATCTGCATTGGGAGAGATGGCACCAAATCCATCATACTCTTGTTGCAAATTGAGCTTATCTATTGGTGTAAGCATATCTTCAAAGAGTGAGAATCCTGCTCTTTGCTCTGAAGCATTCTCATAACGTGGCCCGTGCACAATAGCTAGTTCAGGACACACCTCTGCACAGTATCCGCAAAAAATACATCGACCAAAGTTAATCGTATATTCACTGACCTCTTTACGCTGATTTTCATCGTAACGTGTATCCATAGAGATACAGTTTGAAATACAGATCTTTTCACACAGACCACATCCGATACAACGGTAACTACCACTCTCAAGCAGTCTGAGCATATCATGAATGGCTCTATATCGAGGGGAGATAGGGAGTTTTTCAAAGGGGTATTTGACTGTAGCCATATCACCCTTAAACAGCGCATTGATCATCTCACGCAGTGTGACCCATAGACCCACAAAAAGCTCACCCTTGACTGTTCGTTTTGCTACTTGGGTAAATGTCTGCATTGCACCAACGGGAGCTTGACCTACATCTATAGTTGTATAGTGCTGTGTGCCTATATTTCTGTTTTTAAAATGTTCTAAACTCATATTTTTTCCTTATACCATCATCACGATTGCAGTGATTACTATATTAACCACAGCAATTGGCATCAATACTTTCCAGCAAAGCCACATCAATTGATCCGGTCTAACGTGCGGCCATGATGCTCTTACCCATAACATCAAGAAGAAGAAGAATGCTATCTTGAGTATAATAAACAGCCATCCTAGCGTACAGTCTGCATCATAACCGCCCAAAAATACAATAGAAGCGATAATTGCGACGGTTATCATGTTTGCATACTCACCGATAAAGAACATACCCCATCTCATTCCCGAATACTCTGTTGCATACCCTGAGACAACTTCTGCTTCATGTTCAAGAAGGTCAAAAGGAGTTCTGTTGGTCTCTGCAAATCCTGCAATCAAAAATAGTACAAATGCTACCGGCTGTTGCCAGATAAGCCATGAAGTGATCCCTCCGCTTTGTGCATTGTTGAAATCAACAAAAGAGAGTGAACCCACAAGCATGATTGGCGCCAAGATAGAAAGCCCTGTCACTACCTCATAAGACAAAAACTGGATCGCTGTTCTGGCTGATCCGATGATTCCCCATTTATTGGCCTGAGACATCCCTGCCAACAAAGGACCATAAAGTCCAGCTGCCATCATACCTAACACAAATAATACACCTACATTGATGTCAGATGCGATTGAGGGGACAAAGACACCTCCGAGCAAAGGCACAAACTCTGGAATCGTAAAATCAGGAAATACCGGTACAGCTGAGAGTGCAATAAATGCTGTGGCTGCTGTAATAATCGGCGCAACCATAAAGATAAATTTATTGGCATTTTGCGGGATAATATCCTCTTTGGTAAAGAGTTTAATCCCATCTGCTGCAATCTGCAACAAACCATAGGGCCCTACGTGCATCGGTCCAAGACGTCTTTGCATAAATGCAAGCACTTTTCTTTCTACATATGTACCAAATCCTGCAATAGCTGAAATCACGGCCAAAATGATCACGGCTTTGATGATGACACCTACTGCTGTTACCTCATGTATCGCTTGAGGAAGCGTTTCTACCAGTGTTATTTCCATCTTACACCTTTCTCAATGTTACTGTTTGATATCTCGACTCCCCAAAAAGACCATAGACATCTTTGGCAGCTTTAAAATCGGGTACCTTGACGATATCACCTTCCATTTTTGCATCAGCAACCACATCAAGTACAATACTGCCGTTTTCAAATACTACTTCAACCTTTTTACCCAAGCTTTCTGCTTTGGCAGGACTTGCATACAAAGAAAATGTCTCAAAAATCTCATGTGACTTGTCTGTAAAATCATTAAACTGTCTTGCGGGGTTACATCTGTAGGCTATCTCTCCCTCAAGTACCGCATTTGGATCAAAAGACGCTACCGCAGGCAGTTGTACTTCTTCTCTTTTCACATCCAAAACATATCCGCGGTTATCTCTGCCGTCATTACTGAAGGCATTGGGTAAGCTATCAAAGGCTAAAGCTTTAAAGCCTTTACTTACCGGTAACATCTCAGTCCACTCTATTGTCTGCTCTGGTGCACCTACAAGAGCTTTTACAATATCGTTTAGCTCATAGCCTTCATACTCCAAAGCTGCGTTGGTAGGAAGTACTCTTTTAGATATGGAAGTAAGCGTACCCTCTTGCTGGTTCATAGCAGGCATATCCAAATCCCCATCACCGAGTGCTGAGAGTCTGAAATCACCATTTTCATTGTAACCTATCGTATAGCCCGTACCTGTGTCATCAAGATCACAGATTAGTGCCACACCCAAAGCGTTCGATTTTGGAGGAGTCATCACCACATCCATACTACACGTAGCTTCTATGAGTGCTACCAGTTTAGCTAAATTTTCTGCTTTGGGATGAAAATAAAAATCTTCCCCGACCATCAGTGAAAAAGCCTCTTTTTTGCTTATCATCTTTGCAAAGACATCATCAAATTTACTTGAATCACCACCCAGTAAATCAACAAGACCGTTGCTGGTAACGGTAATCTCTTTTTGCACCTCTTCTTTTACTTTTTTAGAAACCTCTTCTTCTTCACCCGTCTCTTCGTTTAGCACCATTTCTTTGACCGTTTTTTCAACTTTTTCGGTGATAGTCTGTGTTTGAGTTGTCTTAAAACTGTCAATATAAGCTTTAACTTCAGCAGGTAATTTCTCTTTGTCTGCAAACAAATCCAAGATCAGATAGAGTACCGCCTCTTCCAGTCCTGCTTTGTGTATGAATGTTTCAACACTTTTTCCAAAACCGGCAATCAGAGTATCTGCAATAGGGTGAAAATAGAGTCCTGCTCCTTTGTTGAGCTTCTGAACGTTGTTAAATGCATACTTGAGTGCAGGGGAATCATGTCTGAGTGCTGTCCCCACAGCGATAACAAAATCACTTTTTCTCATAATGGCATCAGTGTCGGTTGAATACAATGAAGAACCCGAAGCTGCAGTATAATAGCCCAAGAATTTTTGGAAAGCTCTTACTTCAGGATTGTAGAGTTTAAGACCCATTTTTTCTTTCAAAGTCTGAAGCATCATGGCTTCTTCATTCGTGATTATCGCGTTGAAACGAATCGTCTCAGCTTTTTTGAACGCTTCAAGTGCTGCAGAAAATGCAGTGCTGTCTTTTTTTACACCCTTGTTATCTGCCCCTCTGTTCTCAAAGTCATAGGCAAAACGCGCTGAACCATCCAAAGAAACAAAGTTCCACTCATTGGTCACACGGTAAATCTTTTCTGTTCTGTCCTCAATAGAGCCGTGTTTGACTTCATAATAGATTTGTGCACCGTCACTCGAGTGTGCTGCAACGGCAGGGATACGTTTAAGTTCCCACGCATTTGACTTATAGACAAAGTCACGGCTTACCAGTGCACCCACAGGACAAACAGCCAAACACTCGCCACAATCTGAACAGTTAGTGAATTCAGTCCCGTTGCTAGGAGCAATGACAGATTTTTGCAGTTTGTTCCACATCGCATACGCATCTTTTGGCATAGTATCTTTATAGGCTTTATCGAGGTCTGCACCTCCTCTTTTTGCCGTTGTGATGGCTGCGTCCCCTATCATGTCCTTACAGACCGTTGTACAGCGTTCACAGACGATGCATAAGCCCGGATCATAGTGCAGCACTGAAGACCAGTTGGTCGTTTCTCTTTTGGTATCAGGAATCATATACGATTGGGAATCAACACCGATTTCAAGTGTATAGTTTTGCAGTTCACACTCACCTGACTTGTCACATACACCACACTGAAGCGGATGGTTGACATCATACACTTCCATGATTGCTCTACGCTCTTCAAGGATGGTAGGTGTTGAAGTAGTAACTTCCATCCCCTCTTTTACTTTGGCATTGCAAGAATAGACCTGTTTCCCGTCTGCTTCCACAAGACAGATACGGCATGCAAGGGTCGGTGAACATCGTGTAAGGTAACATATCGCGGGGATAAACACATCATTGGCGCGTGCAGCATTGAGAATATATTCACCCTCTTTTGCCTGATACTGGGCACCATCGATTGTAATGGTTACCATATTCTCTACCGTTTGTACTTCACTCATTATTGTTTCCTATTTTTTGATTATTGGTGTTTTCAAAAGCTAGTCTGCTAAATCTGTAAGAGGATATCAAAGAAGCACTTAATTTTATGTCAAAAGTAGGATTTAGCGCTATGACTCCTTTCATAAGTGTATCAATCTTAAACACACGTGTAAATTTAACCCCGTCTATGACAAAAGAAATCCGCTCTCCATCTTGCAATTTTGCAGCGAGTGCAAACTGTTTGGAGCCGCTTAAAATACCTTTAAAAGTCTCTTTTTCATTTACTCTGTCTGTTGTCTCATAGGTATAAATCACGGCACCGTCATACACGGGCAACTCCTCTATTTCATCCAAAACGAAGGTGCTTTGCTGTTCTTGTAATTCCAACTCATACAGACAGGACTGTTTCACATCCTCTGCACTTATTTCGCGAAACCCTTTATCTTTAGGTAACCGCCTACTATACGCTGAGATATCTTCAGCTGCATCTCCCACTAGTCTGCCAAGGGCATTTAATGCTTCAATAGAGTCGATATCGGGATTTGTACAAACCTGTTTATCTGCATTGACATAGGTGCCGACTTTGCAACTCTCATAGCCCACTGTTTCACCTGAAGGTGCTTCGGCAAGTGTACAAATCATCGCAATGCCCAAAGCATTGTGAGCAGGTGGCAGACAGACGATATTGAATGGGGTGTATCGTTCCAGCAGAGCTAGCAGTTTTGCAATCTGTTCTGCTTTTGGATGCATATACAGATCACTTCCGATTATCACAGAAACTGCACCGGATTCACTTATCAACTCATACACGGCATCAAGTTCTTCTTCGCCTACATTGCTTTCTGCACTCAGATAGCCAATGTCCAATGCCTCCATGCTCTCTTCTATCTCTTCTGGAAGTTTTTTTTCTTTTAAAAGCACCTGCACAAGCAGTGCAGCAACGCCCTCTTCGCTTCCAACCTCATACTTGATAAACTGGGTAATATCAGAATGTAACACCCTGTCTTCAATGGGATGCATATAGACCACTTTTGGTTTGTTTTCTTTGAGTATGTCACACAACACACTCATCGATTCAGCCCTCTTGTCTTCCAGCCACACACCAAACGTTAGTACCAGATCACTGTGCAAAACTGCAGAGATTTTTCCCTTAAAAAGATACTGACCGCTTACGCTTGCATAGGTATTTAAAAAATGCTGGTATGCTTTGGCTTCAGGGCAAACCAACACAGTTTGCTGTTTTAGATGAAGTTCTTGCAAAAGCTCTGCCTCTTCATTGCTGATATCTGCTGAAAATACTATACTCTGTGCTTCTTTCAGACTCGTCATATCGTGTTGATACTTTTGTGATTTTTCATACCCTTTTTCCCCCACCATTTCTTCCTTCTGAATACTGCATAAACTTACACCATACAAATTCATCAATCAATGCGGAAATTGTAATAGAAAATCAATTAAAATTCAAAGTATTGTGTTAAAACGTATCTCTTGGCACTACTCAACTCGTCTTTTTTATGAAATTGTTTACAAACCTGCACAAATTTCTGTTACCTATATTCACAAAATAGTATTACATTATGAAAGTTATAATTTTACTTGCACACTTTTATAGGCTTGGCTGTTATAATCCAAAAAAATATCAGTATTGTAAGGAAATAAAATGATTCATGAAAACGGAAAAGTAGTAGACATTGCCATTATCGGAGCGGGTCCTGGCGGTATGGCGTGTGCCATTGAAGCAAAACTGGCTGGCATCGAGAATATCGTCGTTATAGACAAAGCGCCGCATCACAATGATATGATTCACAAGTTTTACAAAAAAGGCAAACGTGTCGATAAAGACTGGATGGGTATCAAGTTTGAATTTAAGGGAAATGTAACATTTGAAGAGTGTTCAAAAGAAGAATACATCCAACAAATGGATGATAAACTTAAAAATGCCGGCGTACTTGACAAATTTGAATACAACCATGAAATCATGAAAGTAAACAAAGATGAAGACGGTCTGTTTGAAATCGTTTTTGGTCAAGACAATGTTGCTGAGGGTATTGAGACCATCAGAGCAAAAAATATTATCCTCTCTGTAGGTCGTATGGGTAAACCAAATAAACCAAAATATAAATTCCCAAAAGAACTTAAAGATGTTTTGAACTTTAACCTCTCAAAAGTACAAAATGGTGAAAGAGTAATGATCGTTGGTGGTGGTGATACTGCTGGCGAATATGCATATGGTTTGGTAGAACTTGAAGGTATGGAAGATTGTGTTGTAACACTCAACTACAGACAAGCTGAGATCAAAAGAATGAACCCGACCAACACGCAAATGTGTATGAAATACCTTGATAACGGCAAAATCCTCAACAAAATGGGTGTAGACATTGAGAGTGTTGAACCTTCTGAGGCAGGAAAAATCAAAGTAAACTTCACAGATGGCAGTACAGCAGAGTACGATAGAGCCGTCTATGCACTGGGAGGAACAACTCCGGTAGATATCTTGGTAAATTCTGGTGTTAAAACAGGTGAATGGGATGTGCCTGTATATGATGAAAATACAATGGAAACCAATGTACAAGGTCTTTATACCATCGGTGACGTGGTAACCGATCAGGGAAGTATCGCGTTGGCATTTAACCACGCGTGTTTTGCGGTTAGTGATATCGCTTCTAAACTCAAATAACTTTCGCGGCACTTCTACTCTTGATTATTCTAGCGTAGACGTGCCTTTTTACTTTTCATTAAACCTATCATACAACGGTGAACCACCCCGTCATAAATGACGGAGCTTCCTAGAAACTCCAAACTAATGTTCGGATATTAAGAGGCTTTGGCGATAGTCCCTACCGCATTGAGTATATTAATCGAGGCAT
>JAABRH010000045.1 GCA_011391015.1 Sulfurovum sp. | reverse complement strand
CATTTTCAGTCACGTATTTGGGAGGTGATTGAACTCAAAAATGCAACACCGCAAGATCAGGCAGAGTATATACATAAAAAACTTCTAAAGAAAAATCTTTTCGAAATAGCCAATAGCATTAAAGAGAAGAACATGAAACTGATTCATCAATTTAGTAATGGGAACTACCGAGAGTGCAATAAACTGATGTTTACTATCTTTGAAATATGTCAATATTATGATGAAAATGAACCAAGCAAAATCAATTATGCGCAGCTTCCGCAAAAAATTATTGAAATGTCCGCATTGAAATTGGGATATATTCATGTATGACATCAAGCCCTTGGAAGAAGAATGGAAAAAATACCGAAATAAAAAGTTAAGACCTTGGTATATTTCAAGTATTGTTTTAATACTGCTTATCGTTTTTATTGTTCTTTTTTGGAGTAATGGCAATGCAGAGAGAATTTTAAATTTTATTGCTCACTCTTTTTCTATATTGAAACAGGAAGAGAATAAGGCTCAATTGCCAAATGAACACGAAGTAAAGAGTTCTGTCTTGGTCGATGCCGCCCTTATGAGGTTGGAAATCAAAGAACCTGTAAAAAAAATCATTGAAGAAGAGAGTGAAAAGCCTTCTGATATACTTGTTGATGTACCTATACTTGAAGAAGGAGAGGAGGTTGTGGAGCAAGAGGTTCCTTTGGTGAGACAAAAAATCCATTTAGATATTGTGGAGACTACCGGTCCGACAGCTTATGCAGATGTTGAGAAGCGTTTTTTGCAAACGCGTGATATTGATGATGCTTTATTTCTAGCCAACAGTTACTATAATAAAGGTAACTATAAAAAAGCAGAGTATTGGTCTATGCAGGCTAATAAACTAGATGGTGAAACAGAAGAGAGTTTATTGATTTTTGTAAAATCGAAAATCAAATTAGGCTATAAAAATGAAGGAATTTCTATTTTAACATCGTATGTTGAGAGATCAAATTCCGAAGAAGCAAAAAAATTATTGCATCAAATCAAAAGTGGTAAATTTTAAAATCAATTATGTATTTGATGCAATACTGTAAGAGTCACACGAAGGGGTGTTAAAATGGTTAAACTCATTGAAATTATGCTTGAAGAAAATCTTATTACAAAAGATGCCATTTCTGCATTGGTAAAAAGCAGACCACCCAAAAAGATATCTTTTGCAAACTTGTTAACAGAGAAAATGATTGATTTGGAAACAGTTGAAACATTTTTGGCTAAAAAAATTAGACAAGGGGTCATTACACTTTCTCATCTTGAAAAGATTGAGGGTATCAATATTATCCCGATTATTGAAAAAGTAGCAACAGAACTACATATAGAATATATCGATTTGGACAATATTGAAATTGATATGAATCTCTTTTCAAAAGTTTCGTATGCGCAGTTGATTAAATATAATATTATTCCGATATCGGAAAATGATCTCAATGTACTGATTGTCTTTGATGATCCCTTGGATATGGCAGCACAAGATTCTATACAAAGACTTTTCCCTAAAAAACCGATTAGAATAGCGATATCTAAACCGCAGCAGATTAATCAACATTTGCAGCGCCTTGAGATCAATGAGAGTATTAAGGGATTGGTTTCTGATATTCGTAAGGATTTGAGACAAGAGGGTAAGGTAGATGATAAAGATGAGTCTCCAGCAGTTCTCAAGCTTATCGATGTTATTTTAAAATCAGCGATTTTTGCCGGTGCGAGTGATATCCATATTGAAGCCATGGAAATAAGCTGTATCGTAAGGGTAAGGGTGGACGGTATATTACGTCAAAGTTTTACTTTTGATAAAGATATCTTTAACCCGTTGGCTTCAAGGATGAAGTTACTCTCCAATTTGGATATTGCTGAAAAAAGAAAGCCTCAGGATGGAAGATTTTCTGCAACTGTCTCTAAAAAAGAGTTTGACTTTAGGGTTTCTACCTTGCCCACTATCTTTGGAGAGTCTATCGTTCTTCGTATTTTGGATAAAACCAAAGCGATGATCAGGCTTGAAGATGCGGGTATGAGTAAGTTTTGTTATGACAGATTTTCTGAAGCCATTAAAGTACCTTACGGGATTGTATTGGTAACAGGTCCTACGGGTTCAGGTAAGACCACAACACTTTACGGTGCACTCAATGCTATTAAAGACATTAGAGACAAAATTATTACTGTAGAAGACCCTGTAGAGTATCAAATGGCTGGATTGCAGCAAGTCAATGTCAAAGCAAGTATCGGACTTAGTTTTGCCGATGCGCTACGCTCCATACTCAGACAAGACCCTGATAAGATTATGATCGGGGAGATTAGAGATAAAGAAACCTTGCGTATTGCTATTCAGGCTGCACTTACAGGGCACCTTGTACTTTCTACACTTCACACCAATGATGCTATCTCTGCTGTGACGAGAATTTTGGATATGGGTATAGAAGAGTATTTGGTCAGTGGCGCATTGGTCGCGATACAGGCGCAGAGACTTGTACGTAAAATCTGTGTCCATTGCAAAAGAGAAGCAGTGCTTGATCCCATACTTAGAAAATCTGTTGAGCAGTATCTACCTGAAAATCCTATTTTTTATGTCGGTGAGGGATGTAAAGAGTGTGGACATAGCGGGTATGCAGGAAGAGAAATGATCTCGGAAGTATTGAGTGTAACTGAACCGCTTTCTAGAATGATTGCAAGCGGTGCATCAAAAGAAGAGTTGACAAAACAGGCAATGGAAGAGGGATTTGTCACCATGTTCGAGGATGGTGTCCATAAGGCACTTGAAGGTAAAACGACGATTGCAGAAATTTACAGAGTAGCGAGATTATAAGATGAAATATTTTAATGTAACCGTGATGGAAAAGGGTAAAAAAAGACAGGAGCTTCTCAAAGCAAATAATAAAATGGCAGCAGTCAACCTTGCCAAACAAAAATTTCCCTCAACGATGGTGATGAAAGCTGTAGAGACTTCTGCACCGCTTGAAGATAGTATCTCAGAGTTGTTCTCGGGATTGAAAAAATCAATGAAATCGAAAATACCGATCAATGATAAAATTTCAACCATTAGACAGATAGCAGTTATGACGGATGCCGGTATTCCGATTAATGATACTTTGGTAGAAGTCTCAGAAAATACGGAAAATGCACAGCTAAAAGCGATTTATGCCAATATAAACGCTGATATCAATGCGGGTAACAGTATTGCATCGGCGATGGAGCCCTATACGGAAGAGTTTGGACATGTGGCGCTTGCCATGACCAATCTTGGAGAGAGAACGGGTAATCTTTCCGAATCCTACCATAAGCTTGCCGATATACTTGAAAATATCAGAAACAATACCGCCAAATTTAAAAAAGCAATACGTACACCGTTAATTACATTGGCAGCAATGGGGATAGCCTTTACAATTTTGATTATGGTTGTTGTTCCAAAGTTTAAAGATATATTTGATAAATTTAAGACAGATTTGCCTATACCAACCCAAATACTTCTTAAGCTTGAATGGGCATTTAGTAACTATGGATTATTGATTCTTGCGTTGTTGATTGGTTTTATTTTTACGGTAAAGTACTTGTATAAAAACAATACGGAGTTTAAATACCGCATGGATCAGATGATGATACATCCAAAGTTTTATTTGATCAATAAAGCGGTTTTTCTCTCTACAATGCATAAATACAACCTTGTCTTTGGTGAATTGGTTAAGTCTGGTATCCCTGTATCTGAGGCTCTGGAGACAGCAGTGGGGATGGTGGATAATGCTGCGATTAAAGAAAAACTTTTAACGGTCAATGCAAACATAGGTCGAGGTATGAACTTGGCTGAAGCTTTTCGCATCACAGGGCTTTATGAAAACATGTTACTTCAAATGATTAAAGCCGGTGAAGCTGGTGGTCAACTTGATGCCATGCTGGATAAAGTGACAGATTATTATGATATGCAATTTCAGGATCTCATCGATAACCTTTCAACATATATCGAACCTATCATGATGTTCTTTATTGCGGGTTTGGTCTTGTTGATGGCACTGGGGATTTTTATGCCGATGTGGGATCTTGGAAAAGCGGTCAAAAACTAGGAGATGTGAAAATGTGCAGAGAAATCTTCTTTGCACACAAGTAGGCTAAAGCCGGTGATGCTTAATTGCTTTTTCTAAATCTTCGACTGTGTCGATCCCAAAACTCTCTGTTTTTACCTCTGTCATAGCAATTTTGTAGCCATAATAGAGTGCTCTGAGCTGTTCCAGTTTTTCTATCTCTTCCAGTGGTGCAGGAGAGAATGTACAAAAACTTCGTAGTGATTTGACAGTAAATCCATAAATACCTAAGTGCCCTTTATAGGTATTGAAATGATGGTCTCGCGGGTAGGGTATTTTTGCTCTTGAGAAATAAAGAGCATGGTTATCAGAGTTTGTGACTACTTTTACGATATTGGGGTCATCTGCTTCGGGGTTTGATATCAGCTTGTAACAGGTGTTCATCATAATTGAGTCATCGTTTCTGTTCTTTTTCGTGAGTTCATCAATCGCACGTATAACCGAAGTTTCAATAAAGGGCTCATCTGCTTGCACGTTGATGATAATTTCATCCTCAGCCAAATCTAATTTTTGTGCAGCTTCATAAATGCGGTCTGTACCGCTTTGATGCGACGATGAAGTAAGCACAGCTTGTATACCGTATTCAGTAGCTATTTGAAGTACTTCTTGGGAATCTGTAGCGATCACAACACTGTCTATTGCTTCCACTGCTTTTGCAGTGCGTATCACCATGGGCATTCCACCGATGTCAGCTAAAACTTTGTTTGGGAAACGACTTGAGCCTATGCGGGCAGGTATAATTATCATGCTTGAACCTTTATTTTGTATTCAACTTATTTTACACTTTCTATGTTAAGATACACCAATTCAAATCGAAGGGATATGATGAAACAGGCGTTATTTCTTTTAAATATGGGTGGTCCCAATAGTATAGATGAAGTCGAACTCTTTTTACACAATATGTTTTCAGATAAAAATATTTTACCGACCAATTCTGCTACACGTGCACTGGTGCGCAAAATCATTATCACAAAACGGCTTGAGGATGCCAAAGAGAGTTATGCGCATTTAGGGGGAAAATCTCCTTTGTCTGGTTTAACACAGGAATTGATAGAAAAACTTCAAAGCAGGGTGGATATGCCCATTTATGCAGCTATGCGTTATGTGCCTCCTTTTGCGGATGTTGCTTTAAGAGAGTGTAAAGAGAACGGTGTGGAGGAGTTGTTGCTTTTTCCTCTTTATCCACAGTATTCAACCACTACCACACTCTCTTCGTATGAAGATATTGTCTCTAGATGTCAAGCATTGGAGTATTATCCCAAAATCACTGTGCTTGCCTGTCAATATTATGATGATATGGATTATATCAGAGCAAATGTGGAACAGATAGAAAAAGCGATTCAGGGTAAGGATGTATCAGAATATGATTTGCTGTTATCTGCGCACGGTTTACCGCTGAGTATCATCAAAGCCGGTGATCCTTATCAGAGGCAGGTTGAAGCAAATGTCAGTGCTATTAGAACCTTGCTTGAAACGAAAGGTATCCATTTTAAAAATGTCAAACTGGTGTATCAGTCAAAAGTGGGAAATGCTACATGGCTTGAGCCCAATCTTGTTGATGTGCTGCGTAATCCGGTGAATCGAAAGGTGCTTATCTATCCATTGGCATTTACGATTGATAACTCTGAGACTCTTTTTGAACTGGATATAGAGCATCGTGAAATTGCTGAAAAAATTAAATATGAGGATTATATTGTTGCGGAGTGTATGAACAGCAGCGACGCATTTGTTGATTTGATTGTAAAGTATATTAAAAATAATGATGAAGAAAACAAATGCACTCTTTTCCCTTGTTCTGATTGTCGTGTATGTTTGTGTTGCGGTGCAGCGACAGAGTATGATGCCCTGTATCAAAAATCAAGTCAAAGACTAAGCTTAAAATAGTGCCACTATAGAATCCTATAGTGCATCCTCATCTTCCTCATCGGTTCTGATACGAATCACATGATCGATGGTGCTGACAAAGATCTTACCGTCACCGATTTTTCCTGTTTTTGCCGCCTGATTGATGGCTTCTATGGCTTTATTAAGGTATTCATCGTTGCTTACTACTATCTCTATCTTTATTTTAGGGATAAACTCAACCACATACTCTGCACCTCTGTAGAGTTCTGAGTGTCCCTGTTGTCGTCCGTAACCTTTTACTTCTGAGACAGTCATCCCTTCGATGCCTGCTTCGACAAGCGCATCTTTGACTTCTTCGAGTTTAAACGGTTTGATAATGGCTTCTATTTTTTTCATACGATTTCCTTTGAATTATTTTAATGACTAGATCGAACGTTTGAACTCCGGATAGGCTTCAAGCCCGCAGTCATTTACATCAAGACCTTCAAGCTCTACGTCATCCTCTGCTCTGAATGGAATCATTTTATTGAGTAGATATAATACAACAAAAGAGATACAAAATGCAAACACACCTACGACGATAATGCCCTTGATTTGCCCCCAAAGGGATACATCCCCAAAGAGTGCCACTGCCAGAGTCCCCCAGATACCATTGAGTAGGTGAACCGAAAGTGCACCTACAGGGTCATCCAATCTTAATCTATCAAAGAGTGAAACGCCCATCACAACAATAATTCCACCGATTCCGCCAATAAGAATAGGTGAGTAGATATCAAAAAGATCTGCGCCTGCGGTAATGGATACCAGTCCACCCAATGCACCGTTAAGTATCATGGTGATATCAAATCGTTTGTATTTGATATAGAGTAAAACCCCTACCATGATCGCTCCGGTTAGACCTGCGGTGTTGGTGTTAAGAATGGTAAGCGCAACCAAATCGGCATTTTCTTTGCTTGAGATAGACCCTATAGAGCCACCGTTAAATCCAAACCATCCAATCCACAACAGAAGTGCACCCAAGACAACAAGCGGTATGTTGGAAGCAGGTATGACGTGTATCTTTCCATCTTTAGTGTAGCGTCCTCGTCGTGGACCGATGATTATGATGGCAGCCAAAAGTGCCCATCCCCCCGTTGAGTGAATCACTGTGCATCCAGCCAAATCGTGCATGGAGGAGATGTCAAACAGACTTCCCTCAAGAAGGTTTGCTCCCCACGTGAAATTGACAACCAAAGGGTAGATGAGTGTCGCCATGACAACGGTAAAAAAAGTAAGCGGAATGATGCGTGTTCTTTCGCTTACCCCTCCGCTCATGATATTGACTGTTTTCCCCACAAATGCCATCTGAAAGAGAAATGCAGCCCATTTACTCATTTCGTTATTTTCCCAGGACCCAAATGATATCTGGTATCCTATCAGCAAAAATCCCATAGAGGCAACGGCATAGACCATCATATTGGTAGTTAGAACTGCTGTTACGTTTTTGGTTCGTACGAGTCCAGCTTCAAGCATTGCAAAACCGGGTACCATAAAGATGATAAGCGTCATTGCAAACAGTGCAAAGAGTGTATCAATAATGTAATTTATTTCCATAAATAAACCTCTATACTATTTTTACAGTAGTTTATCGTGTAATAAAAAATATTTAAAGAAATAGATGATTCAAAATAAGGCATTTTTTAAGAGATTATGAGAAGTAGTGTGACCATCTTGCTTAAAATTTAATCAAGATGGTCACTGTGATTAGACAAAATTGTATTTGTCTGAGGAGATTTTAGAGTGCGTCAGCATCCGTTTCATCTGTTCTGATACGAATAACATGATCGATGGTGCTGACAAAAATTTTACCATCACCAATCTTGCCTGTTTTGGCAGCTTGGTTGATGGCTTTGATTGCGATATTAGCATATTCATCCGTACTTACTACAATTTCTATCTTTATTTTTGGAATAAACTCAACCACATACTCTGCACCTCTGTAGAGTTCTGAGTGTCCTTGTTGTCTTCCATAGCCTTTCACTTCTGAGACGGTCATCCCTTCGATGCCTGCTTCTACAAGTGCTTCTTTTACGTCTTCTAACTTAAACGGTTTGATAATTGCTTCGATTTTTTTCATACTATTTCCTTTATACATTTATGGTAGTAAACTCTTAAGAGTTTACTACAACTTCACCATGGATAGATTCATCAAGACCTGCTGATTCGGTCTCCTCATCTACTCTTGCACCACCTGTGATAGCAGAAGCAATAAAGTAAACAATCACCGTACCAATAAGTGTAAAGAGACCAACTACGGCGACTGACTCAAGTTGAACCAAGAATTGACCCATTCTGTCACCGTCTGCTTTAAGCGGACCGTCCCAAAGCAATGCTTTATCATCAAGAGCAAGTAAACCAGTAGCAAGTGCACCCCAGAGCCCCGCTAAGAAGTGGATACCAAAGGCATCAAGCGAATCATCATAGCCAAGTTTTTTCTTGAGTGTTACAACTCCAAAGAATGCAATAATCGCACCAACGATACCGATTATAAAAGCACCGCCAACACTCACAAAGCCTGCTGCAGGTGTAACAGCTACAAGTCCTGCAATGATTCCTGAAGCAATACCAAGCAGTGTAGGTTTTTTATACACAAACCACTCAATCAGCATCCATGTTACAGCAGCAGCAGCTGTAGCCACAGTGGTTGTCATTACAGCAAGTCCAGCGATCTCATTTGCACCAAATGCAGAACCACCGTTAAATCCATACCAGCCAAACCAAAGAAGGGCTGCACCAACAGCAGTAAGTAAAATACTGTACGGTTTCATTGCTATTTTAGGGTAACCAGCTCTTTTTCCCACCAAAATTGCAAGTACAAGACCAGCCAAACCGCCATTCATGTGAACAACCGTACCGCCGGCAAAGTCAAGTGCTCCAGCATCAAATAAAAGTGCACCAGCACCACCCCAAACCATATGTGCTACAGGAGCATAAACCAATAGACCCCAAAGTACTACAATGATGAGCCAAGTAGAGTATTTCATACGTCCTATGACTGAACCCGCCGCGATAGCTACAGTGATGGCTGCAAATGTACCTTGAAATGCAACAAATACATATTGAGGATACGTACCTACGCTTGTAAGATCGGTCCACTTGATACCATCAAGCATGACGTTGCCAAAGCCCCCAAAGACGTTTTGAAGCATCGCACTTTCATTGGTGCCAAATGCAATGGAGTATCCTGCAACAATCCATACCACAAATGCAACGACAAATGCACCCATGACCATTGCATAGGTGTTAAGTACGTTTTTAGATCTTGACATACCGCCGTAAAAGAGTGCCAAACCCGCAGGTGTCATAAGCAATACCAACGCTGTGGACATCATCATCCACGCTGTGTTTCCTGAGTCCAGTTTATCTTCTGCAAAAGCAAAGATAGGCAAGAACAGTGCCATTAGAGCTGAAAGTTTTAATTTCATACCATTTCCTTTAATTTGATTTTTACATCACCATAGTAACATTGGTAGAAACATTTTTGGTATAAAGGATTGATTAATTTTTAATCAATCCTTGCATATTATTGAATAAGCGGTATTTCAAGTTTAATACTGTGCTCTTTGAGTAGGCATTTAATATGATTGGCACCGGCTAGGATACGAATCTCTTCATCTGATTCAGCATAGCGACCATTTGCATGTATGGAAAGTTGTGCAATAGATTCTTTTTTACTGTCAATAATCACATGTTGTCCAAAGAGCAGCTTGAGTGAAATATCGATTGAGTCTGAGGATCTGAAAGTGTCAAATATTTTTCTAAGTAGTTTGGAGAAGGTATTTTGATCTATTTTGAATGCCGGTAAATCCTGATCTGTCAGTAGTTTAAGCGGATTGGTGTTTTTGGTTTTGAACAGGGCTATGTTTGCTTCTAGTAAGATGTTGATATCGGTAAGTATCAGTTTATCGGTTTCCACTTTACGTGTGGGTTTGATGCGTGGTGCATTGTAAAGACGCAGGGATATCTGTTCTTCGTTTTCGTACCCTACGGTGATAGCGTGAAACATGAATGAATCATAATTGAGTGCCAAAGAGGTTGTTTTATAGCCAAAACTTTGAGGGGCATACGATAAAGCGATATCATACAGCTCTTTTTTTGAGACATACCCAAATAAAATTTCTGCAGCGTTATTAAGGTAGAGTATTTTACCTTGATTGTTAAACAGTATAAAAGGACTGTTGTCCCATTCTATAAAAGATTGAAAGTTAATATCCATTTTTTTCTCCATGAGAGGTTTTTTGTAACTTTATTTCAAAAAAGTTCTAATCCAGATGATGTTCATGGAGTTTTTTTCTCAGTGTATTTCTGTTAATTCCCAAGACTTGAGAGAGTTGAAGTTGTGAGCCGAATTTTTGAAGTCCTGCTTCTATAAGCGGGACTTCATACAAGCTTAGATGCTCTCTGTAGCCGTCATTGCCATCGAGATGTTTGAGTAGATAGTGATAGAGTACGGCTTTAATCTCTTTTTCGTCCATTGAATGCTGAAGCAAATAGGTGAAGATCGATTTTTTAAGACTTTTGGTATTTGATGTAAGATTGAGAGGTATAGCATCTGTTTGTACCGTACTTGGGTCTATCATGAGCGTTGAGAAGGCTTCTTTAAGGAAAATTCCTTTGATATATTCGATATCTTTGGGACGCTCCAGAAGTGAAGGCATCGTATAGATAAAGGCAAACAAATCATCAATGAGCGTTTTATTTCCGACATAATTTGCTGTAGCAATAATGCGTTTATTGGAAAAATCAAGTGAACTTTGGTTACTCAGTTTTTCAAAATTGCTAATAATGAGTTCATCATGATTTGCAAGTGCTTTTATCACTTCATCTTGATCTTCTCCTGATACAAGCTTTGCATGAGGAAAGAGGTAGCGTGCCAGTGATTGTTTACCTGTGTGGGCTTCACCTATAATAATAGAGGAGACAAAAAGCGTCTTTGTAAGGTTAAAACTCTTGATAATATGCTGTATTTTATCTGATGTGGTTGAAAAAGTTTCCATAATTTTCTTTCTGTATGGTTAATTATTAATCATACAGAAATTCAAATAAAAGTATGATAAAATAAATCAATTCAAGCAAAAGGCACTTTATCAAAACAGCATTTAAAAGATTTTATCGGCACTATTCCTATTTGGAACTTGAGCAGGCTGTTGAATACTTTTCCATTTTGGGTGGTATGACAAGTGAGATAGAGTTAGACTATTTTGACGATGTTTTTTCCATGGTAGAGTCCAATTTTGTACAAAACTTCACAACGTTTCAAAATTTAGTCTCGCCTTCTTATCTTTTGGAGAGTCCCTACAAAGAGATACTGGTGGCGGTTGCCAGAGGGGATGGTAAACTCTATTCTGCACTACGAAAAGCAAAAGTGAGTGAGACACTCGGAGAACAGGTGCTAGAAGAGTTAATAGCTCTGGGTGTCTTGCAGGTAGAAACTTCGAGAGAAAACCCTTTACGCAGCCATCCTAAACACAAACTGAAAAAAGAACAGCGTTCATACCGAGTACAGGATAAACTTCGTTTTGTACAGCCTTTTATGCGTTTTTGGTTTGGTTTTGTGATGGTTTATGCAAAAGAGTTGGCAGTAGGTAAGGGTGATGCATTTTTGGCAAACTTCAAAACACACTATGAACGTTTGCGCTCTTTGGTGTATGAGCAGCTCTGTGATGCACTGCTTGTACAGTATTTTTCAGATACAAGTCCTATCATAAACAGTGGCAGTTACTGGAATGTGCACAGTGAATTTGACATACTTGCCATCAATACACAAAGAAAAATTATCTTGGGTGAGTGTAAATACAAAGACCGAAAAGTGTGCAAAAATGAACTTTCAAAACTTAAAGCCAAAGCAGTACAGTCGGGCATATCTGTAGATGTGTACGCACTTTTTTCAAAGTCTGGGTTTTCAAATGAGCTTCTGCAGACTCAGACTGATGAACTCTTATTGTTTGATTTGAACGATTTAAAAATACTTACTGCTTAGGATTTTAGCCCACGTTCCCTAAACCCTCGCCTTTAAGTACGGGGATATAAGGAACAAAAATATGACATTTTGTCGTATTTTTATCATCACAGTTAAAATTCATATAAAATTAAAATACCAAATCAAGAAGGAACTTAATTGCTAAGAGTTTTAAAGGTTCGTATTTATCCAAATACTTCTCAAAAACAAAAACTCTTACAGCATTTCGGTTCCTCAAGATTTGTCTACAACTTGATGCTTCACAAGAAAAAAGAAGCCTATGAAACTGATAAAACTTCCGTCTCGGCCTACGAACTTAAAAAGCTTTTACCTCAAATGAAAAAGACAGAAGCGTTTGAATGGCTCAAAGAAATTGACTCCATGGCTCTGCAGAACGCTGTGCTCAACATGGATAAAGCCTATCAAAACTTTTTCAGGAACATTAAAAACGGTGCAAAAGCAGGCTTTCCTCAATTTAAAAGCAGACACCACTCACGACAAAGTTACCAAACCCAAAATGCAGTCAAAAAAGAGAATACACTCTATCTTCCAAAAATAGGTCTTGTAAAGGCAAAGTTCCACAGAGATATTACAGGAGAGATAAAAACTGCAACCATTTCAATGGAAGCAGAACAATTCTTTGTCTCCATGAATATTGAGGACGGTTCAGAACAAATCTATGGCACAAACAACGGTAAGTCCATAGGTATTGATGTGGGTATAAAAGTATTTGCCTACACAAGCGAAAATCGTGCAATTAAACACATTAATTTAAAAAAGGAAATTTCAAATGTAATCAAAGCTCAAAAGATTTTAAGCAGAAGAAAAAAAGGTAGTGTAAATAGGGCTAAAGCGAAAGCAAAACTTGCAAAAAAACACTTAAAACTCAAAAACAAAAGAAATGATTTTCTACATAAAGTAACCAAAAAGCTAAGTGAAAACCAAACCATAGCTGTAGAAGATCTTAAAATCAAAAATATGTCAAAACAGGCAAAGGGTTCAATAGAAAATCCCAATATGAGGTCTTCTGCAAAATCAGGACTTAACCGTTCTATTCTGCAACAATCCTGGGGAAAATTCTTTGAACTTCTTGAATACAAACTAAAGAGAAATGGGGGACAACTCATCAAGGTTGA
>JAABRH010000044.1 GCA_011391015.1 Sulfurovum sp. | reverse complement strand
CCTGCATCGTGTACACTGATTGATCTTGGAAGTACTAAAGAGAAAATCTCTCTGAGTGTTCCCGCACCCATCCGACACAACTTTGTAGCAGCACATCCTATGACAGGTACGGAAAAGTTTGGGCCTACTGCTGCGCTTGAAGATCTCTATGCAGATAAAGTGGTGGTACTGTGCGACCTTGAAAAAAGTGGCACACATCAGCAGGAAGTGGCAAAAAAACTCTTTACAGACATCGGCATGCAACTGGTCTGCATGGGCTCAAAAGACCATGACAGACATGCTGCCTTTATCTCACATATGCCTCATGCCGTGAGTTTTGCTCTTGCAAACTCGGTCATCACACAGGAAGGCTCTAAAAGTATTGTAGCCCTTGCAGGTGGTGGATTTAAAGACATGAGCCGCATCGCCAAATCTTCTCCCAATATGTGGGAAGATATCTTTAGACAAAACAAAACCAATGTACTTGAAGCGCTTGCCGCCTTTGATGCCGAATTGGATCGATGTCGGGAAATGGTACAGAATGAAGAGTGGGAAAGGCTCAATGCTTGGATGCAAAAAGCCAATAGTCTGCATGACATCCTAAGCTAAGGGCTTAGTTAAACCGATCCAGCATCTCTTTCAGTACTTTTTTATCTATCTGTACTGATTTGTCACCCCGTTTTTTTGCATACAGTTTGCGTACCATCTCTTCTACTGCGGGATCTTCGCTCACATGTGCATACAAACGTTTCAGTGCTTCCTCATCCGTGTATGTTTTTGTACTGATACCTTTGGGTATCTGCCGCAATACACCCATCAATAAAGCCCCTAAGACAAAAGCTACAACCAGCATCCACCATGAAAGAGACATACCTTGTGTTTTTTGCTCTGCAAGCACTTCTTTTTTCTCTTCATGGGGCTCTTCGGTATTGCTTTGAACCACAGCGTGTGAAGGTTCTGCGTCGGTTGGGGTTTGTGTTTTATTGTTACCTTTTATGGTGATATCATATGCCTTAACCTTCAATGTTTTAAGCTCTTTTTCACCCGGAGTCAAGATGCTGAAAGTACGCTCTGGTATGGTAAACTCCTCTTCTGAGATAAAGGCAAAACTTTTGGTGTACTTGCTGTGAAGTTCACCGTTTTGCACAGAAGTCTCTATCTTGGCTTCATCGGTATAGACTGTAACCCCGTCTATCTCATATTTTGGATATTCAAAATTTTCAAGACTCCCTTTGCCTTCTATGGTTATGCTCAGGTTTACCGGCTTATTGGCTTTGCTCTCTTGGGTATCGATGGTTGAATGAAGCGTAAAGTCACCCAGCAAATCACTCTGCTTTGCTTGTGCTAAGACTTCTATCTGCAGTGCATTGGATGTGATATGTTTCCAGCTTGTGCCAAATCCGATCCCAAAAATATCTCGTGTGCTCCTATCAGGTAAACCGATAGCCGCACCTGCAGGACTGAGTGTGTAGTTCCCTTCGGCTTGCGGGGTGAGTATGTAACGTACTTCTTGTATCTTGTACTCTCCCTTCATATAAGGTTGCTGATCAGCTGAAGTGGTGACGGTAAAACCTGAAAAAGAGGGTGGTGTATATTGTACATCTCCAGAGAGTCTCACATCGTTTTGCAGTGCAAAATAGACCGTTACGGCAAAAGATTCGCCGACACTGACTTGGGTATTTTTTGTTTCCATCTTTAAAGAAAAAGGCTCATTATTATGTCCCAACGAAGCACTGGATTTGACTACTTTAATTTCAATGGGCTCTGTTTTGTATGTCTGATCGTTTATCTTGACCGTATAAGAGGGAACGGTCATGCTACGCTTAGGAACGAATTGGAGTATCTGTGTGGTACGCTGCTCTTGCTGCATCGCGCCATTGATAATGCTGAGATTGTGACTGCTGCTTTGTGAACGTCCTATGATAGATGCATCACCGACAGCGTCAATATTTGGAAATACCGCTGTGCCTCCCGTGGCTTTGAGATAGAGTTGTACTGAATTGCCCTCTACCACTTCAACCGTATCTACAGAAGCTTTGACTCCTGCACCCCATGTTATGCTGCACACAGCCACTATGGCTACACATACCTTACCAAGGTTTAACATCTTCACTCCTTTGTACCTTGTTATCTCCACCCATTTGATACATCATCGTGGGGGTTTTGCCTTGCTGAGTCTTTTTCATCAGGCGTTTTAACTCTTGTTCTTTTTGTTTCTCTTCTTTACTCATCTGGGGCTGCGGCTGTTGTGATTTTTCACCCTCTTTGCCCTCATCTCCTTGAGCCTTTTTCTCTTTCTCTTTTTGTTCATCAGACTTGGAGGGCTCTTTTTGTTTTTTATCTTTCTCGTTTTGGTTTTTTTGATCGTTGTTCTGCTGTTTTTTGTCTTTGTCTTGTTGTTCTTGTTTTTCTTTGTTCCGCTGCTCTTTATCTTGTTTTTGCTGATCCTGTTTGTTCTGATCTTGTTTGTTCTGATCTTGCTTATTCTGATCTTTATTTTTTTGCTGATCTTCTTTTTTATCTTGGTTTTCTTTTTTGTCTTTGTTTTGTTCGTTTTTCTGCTCTTCTTGCTGTTTTTTCAGTTTTTTTGCCAATTCAAGATTGAACCTTGTCTCTTCATCATCCTTGTGCTTCAAAGCTTCTTCATACGTGCTGATCGCCTTGTCTAACTCATTTTTCCGAAAGTGGCTGTTGCCTATATTGTGCAGACGTGTCGCTTCATCGATACCTTTAGCTTGCTCGTAGGCTTTGATGGCTTCATCATATTTTTTATCTTTATAGAGTGCATTTCCTACATCATACTGTTTTTGCGGAGTCTCTGACTCCAAACTCTTTAGCAACGCTGCACTCTTGCGGAATTCTTTTGCCTCATACGCCCTATTTGCTTGCTCAATCGTTTTAAAATCCGTAAGCCCTGCATGAAGCAGGGTGAAAAGTGAAGTAAGCACTAAGGTTTTTTTCATCTTTTTCTCCTTGGCAGTGAACTAAAGGCGATGAGCAAAAAGACCAGCCCTAAGCCTAGAGGATAATAAAACAACTCCAACTGTTCTTTCACTGTCACTTCACCTTGTTGTTGATTGGCATACGTGTTGCGTATGACTGAGACGAGATCTTCGATGTCTTTTTTGCCTGTACCTGCTACCACATACGCACCGCCATTCTCTTTGGCAAGTTCTCCCAGCGTATCGTTTCGCTGTGTGATGGCGATGGTACCGTCTTGAAGCATATAGGGCTTGCCATCTTCTCCGATGACCGGTGCACCTTTTTGTGTACCCACAAGCACCACATACAAATCGATGCCATTTTCTTTCATGGATTGTCCAAATCCTGCAATGGCTTCTTTGTCACCTCCATCTGTAAAAAGCACGAAAATCTTCGGTTTTTTGTCTTTAAGTAGCGTCTTTGCCTCTTCACCCAAAGCGTCATAATCGGTAGAACCCATACTGATATACGAGTCATCTACCCCTTCAACCATCATCTTAAGTGTCTCTTTATCTGAGGTAAAAGGTGCAACAACAAAAGAACTGTAGGCAAATGCCACGACACCTATCTCATCGCTTGGCATCGCATCAAAGAGCATCTGCATCTTCTTTTTCGCAAATTCTAAACGATTAGGATAGACATCTATACTGCGCATCGAACCTGAGATATCAAGAGCGCTCAGGAGTGTTAAACCTTGTACCTCCATTTTTTTATCTCCTTGGACGATGACGGGTCTTGCCATGGCGACTATCATCAAAAAGAGTGCCAAAAGCATCAAAATGTTTCTCACCGCCAAAGGCATACTCTCCTCTGCCGCACTGAGACGCTTGAGCACTTTTTCATCAAAGATACGCGAAAGCCTGTCTTTATTGGTCGTGATAAGAAATACAAAGACAACAAACGGTACAAGAAGCGCCCAAAAAAACTGCGGATTGACAAACTGCATCTTATACTCCTTTGGCGTTTCTAAAATAGACAAACAGTAAGAGGCTCAAGATCGCCACAAAGAGCGGATAGATATACAGATAGGTATGCTGAACTATCTTTTTGTCATCTATCTTGGTGACTTCGAGTTTGTCGATCTCGTCATAGACTTGATTTAATGTCTGTGCATCACTTGCACCATACGCCATTCCTTTGCCTGCTTTGGCTAGTGCCTGAAGGTACGGCGCATTATATTCACTCGGATGCCCCACTCCGATGGCATAGAGTTTAATATCACGTTTTTCTATCAGACTTTTGAGTTCAGCAAAGGGTACTTTACTCATATTGTCGATGCCATCAGTGAGCAAGATAACGATTTTTGATTTAGCTTTACTTTTAGACAAAAGTGAATAAGCCTGAACCACTGCATCATTGATAGCCGTGCGTTTTCCTGCCGGGCCCATCTGTTGCATGGCAGTGATATCGGTTAAAAACTTCTTCTCAAATGTCATCGGTGAAGCGATAAAAGCGATGTCTGCAAAAGTCACCATACCGATGCGGTCATTCTCTCTTTTGTCTATAAAATTTCCGATGACCTCTTTAGCGACATCAAACTTGTTTCTTAGCATATCAGTAGCATCAAAACCACGCTGTCGCATCGAGTCGCTTGAATCGAGTATGAGCACGATATCGCGTCCCTCTTTTTTGCTGTTAGTATAGCTTTTGGTCAGTACAGGTGAAGCTAGTGCAATCACTGCTGCGCTCACCCCTACCCACTTGAGCCACAGAAGCAAAGTAGATTTGCCTGCGTTTTTTGCCATCAAGGTTTTAACATGAGGGAAAAAAATCGCACGGCTTCTCTCTTTACACCCATAGGCACAAAGGACAAACAGCAGGAGTACACCCAAAAGGTAGGCGTATTCAAAACTAAAGTGACTCATGGACTACCTGCACATAAAGATTAAAGTGTTTGTGTGTTGCATCATCGATGGATTCCACCTCTTTTTTATATTTGTATGCCTCAAGCATGGGTTCAAGTTGGGAAAACAGCTCTTTTCTTCTGGTATCAGTGGCTAATAGACGCCCATAATGGGTTGCCATGTACGCAGCATGTTTGGTATCGTTCCAGTCTAACTCTTTGAGTATCTTCAGGTAACTTTTGGGAAGATTGACTTTTCTGTTTTCCCAGAGTTTTTTAAACACAAAAAAGAGCACAGCCATCACCAATAGACTCACAAACCCTATCAACCCCCAATACAGATACAGACTGTTGTCCGGGATTTCAAGCAGGGGCTTGATATCTTTGAGTTGTGCACTTAGATTGTTGTCATTCATCCTCTTACCTCATTTTTTTCATCAGCTTCAAAGCCGGTTCTTGATGGGTGTAAATCTTTGCAAAACGTATCCCCTGTTTTTTAAACTGCTTATAAAGCCTTTCATCATTGTCATGCAGCGCTTTGGTGTACCCTTTGAGCACGCTACTATCCACATCCCCTTCAAAGCTTTGTCTGCTCTGCATATCGATGAGTCTGATATACCCCAGCTGGGAAGGGTTTTCTTCAAATCTATCCCGAACGATAACAGCAAACACATCATGCTTTTTGCTCAAAAGTTTCAAGTCAATCTCACCCACAAAATCCGAGACAATAAAGAGCAGGGATTTCTTCTTCATTTTCTGGTGTAAAGTCTGCGTTAACGCTTCAAAATCAGCTTCTTTTCCTAAAGGTTCAAACTGGATGATTTTCTCAACAGCCCGATGCACTGCAAAAAGTTTTTTGCTAGGCTTACTGACATCATAGAGTCTATCGGCAAAAATCATATGTGTAAAAAGATCGGTATTCTTGATGGCAGAAAACCCTAAGGTTGCCGCCACTTCAGCGATGATGTCAGACTTTTGTTTGACTGTCCCAAAGTAGACAGAGCCTCCCAAAACAGATACCACCACAACATTGAGCTCGCGCTCCTCTTTATAAATCTTGACAAAAGGTTTGCCGAGTTTTGCGGTCGTTTTCCAGTCTATTTTTCGTACATCATCACCATAGACATACTCACGCAGTTCTGCAAACTCAAAACCCTCACCCTGAAACAGTGAAGCGTTGTTGCCAAGCATGTCTCCATAGACTTGCTTTTTGGTTTTGAGAACGATTTTTTTGACTATATGATTCACTCTGTACCCCTACGGTATCGGCACAGCTGCTAAAATCTTGCTGATAATCATATCGACATCCACCTCTTCGGCCTGTGCCTCATAAGAGAGGATGATGCGGTGACGCAGTACCTCTTTGGCGATGTAGGCTACTTCCATAGGGGAGACATAGTCTTTTCCCTTGAGGTAAGCAATGGCACGCGCAGCTTTGTACATATCGATACTCGCACGCGGACTGGCACCAAACTCAATATAGGCTTCAAGTTCTTCTAGTCCGTAAGCTTTAGGGTTTCGTGTGGCAGCGACCAATTCAATGATGTACTTTTCTATCTCTTCATCCATATGCACTTTGAGTGCTTCTTCTCTGATTTGATTCAAATCTTCGAGTGTTGCCACTTGATTGATAGTCTCAAATGTATTGTTGGCTGCACGTCTTGCTATCTCGAGTTCTTCTTCTTTGGTGTTGTAGCCCACCACCACTTTCATCATAAACCTGTCAAGCTGTGCTTCCGGAAGCTCGTACGCACCCTCTTGCTCAACAGGGTTTTGGGTTGCCATAACTAAAAAAGGAAGGTCAAGTTTAAAAGTCTCATCCCCGATAGTCACCTGTCGCTCTTGCATCACCTCAAGCAGGGCTGACTGTACTTTTGCAGGGGCACGGTTGATCTCGTCTGCGAGTAAAAGATTGGTAAACACCGGACCTTTTTTGATCTTAAAACTGTTATGTGAGGGGTCATAAATCTCTGTACCGATGATGTCAGAGGGAAGCAGATCGGGGGTAAACTGCACCCGCTTAAAGTCAAGTCCAAGGGTTTTTGCCAAAGCATTGACCGCAGTGGTTTTGGCTAGTCCAGGAACACCTTCAAGCAGTATATGTCCTCTACAAATCAGCCCCGCCAAAAGCCCTTCAACCATCTTCTCTTGCCCCACAAGTACCTTTGAAATTTCTGTTTTAATCGTCTGTATTATCTGACTCACTTTACGCTCCTACTTCATTGTTTAAGGGTATATTTGAAAAAAGTATACTGGTGTGAAGTTAATTGAAAGTAAACACTTACAGGGCTAAACAGGGTGTTAAGAGGATCTCACTTCTAAGGCATAGCCTATCTTGCTATACGAGACGATGGGCAAATCAGGCAAAAGTTTACGCACCGAATAGACTAACGTCCGCAAGGTTGAATCAGATACATAATCATCTTTCCACAAGTAGGCTATCAGGGTGTCGTAGCGTACGGTAGTGTTGATATTTTTAACCAACAGTTCAATAAAGAGTCCCTGCTTTTTATTGAGCTTCACCGCCTGCCCGTCATAGTACAACACCTGCTGCTCTGCAGAATAACAATAAAAGTTGCTGATCATAATACGGGATGCACTCTCTTTGGGGATTGCTCTAGAGATACTTGCTGTCTGGACGGCAAAGCGTTTGAACGCTATCTGCACCGTTACCAGCACTTCTTTGCTTGAAAAGGGTTTGCCTATAAAACCGTAAGGTGCCAGCTCCAAAAGCTCTTCGAGTGTGGCATCATCTGAATGCGCTGTAATAAACACAATAGGCAGTGTGTGAGACTCCAAGATCTTCCTTGCCAGCTGTATGCCGTCCATGGCACCTTTGATGTTGATATCCATCAAAATCATATCGCATGCTATTTGCCCCAGTGCCTCTAGGGTATCATGTGCATTGTCAAAACACCCTGAAATGTGGACATCCTGTTGCAAGAGGATATCTTGTAAATAGCGTTGTGTGATAGCTTCATCTTCGACGATAACGACATGTTTGGGAAAGGACATCCTTACTCCTCTTGCGCATCAAAATAAATGACTATTTTCACACCATCTCTTCCATCGATATCGATCGTACCATGGGGCAGTGTGGCACTAAGGTCTCTGATAAGTGTTACCCCCAAAGATTGGAATGATTTTGTTGTATCATACCCTTTGCCGTTGTCTTCTATGCTCAAACGGTATCGTCTGCCTTCTGGCTTTAATGAGATGCTAATCGTGCCTTCTTTTTCATCAAACGCATGTTCAATCGCATTGGTGACTGCTTCATTGAAGATGAGCCCCAAATTCATCGCAATCTTCATATGTACTCTGATGGGGTCTATGTCGGTGAGAATACTGTGTTCTGTATAGGTTTGTAGGTTTTGGGCTATCTCTTCAAGGTATGCTTGGATATCCACCTCTTCATAGGAGTGGTTGGAGTATAGATTTTTATGCATCATACTCATCGCTTTGAGTCTGTCTACATGGGTTTCAAACATCTTTTTGTATTTGGGATCATCGATCTTGAATGACTGTCCTTCAAGCAGACTCATCACCACCTGCATATTGTTTTTGGTTCGGTGGTGTACCTCTTTGAAGAGGATCTTGTTCTCTTCAAGTGCGATATTGAGTCGTTGCTCATACGAACTTCGCTCACTCTCGATAACAAACACCATATACGAAACCACCAGATACCCCAATACAATCTGTGAAAGCAGCTCCCATTCGTATACAAACTTAAAACCCGTCACATAAGAGAAAAGAGGGATAAACAACAAGATAACAAACATGTTGGTACTCCATCTGATACCCTTTTTAACACCCAGAAAAAAAAAGACAAATATCGGCAAAGTAGCCAACCAAAACAAAGAAAGCTCAGGATCCTGATCGGGAACGATAAGTGACATCGAAAGCAAAAAGGTTAACGCTCCCAGTATCATATAGGAGCTATAGACAACAGAGATATAATGCGGAAAAACCAGATAGGCAACCATCAAGATAAAGACGATAAAAAGTTCGACAAAGAGCATCGTATAATAACCCTGAATCAGGTTTTCATACGCATACAGCAACATCACAAACGAACCGACCAAAATAAACAGATTGACCATCGTAGCTCTTAGTCTATCACGGCTTTTAGGGGTAAAATACTTACCCTTTAAGACTTCTTCTTGAAAAAAACCCAAACACGCTCCTTTGGTAAATCTACTGTTTAAAGTATAGTCTCAGGCGTATTAGTATTGGCTGATTAGTGTTTAAGATATCCCATTGCTGTAGCGATGATGTCATCGTCATCTCTACTGCGTGACTTGAGCACTACGCGCTCTTTTGCCTCATCCGTAAATTCTATAAACACATTTTCACCATACGAAGAGACTTTGGAGATACCCCGCTCTCTGGCTAAAACCTTCATGACAATCACATCGATAAACTGTCTGGTAATCACATCAAGTTTACCAAAACGGTCGGCTATTTCAGATTCTATCTCATACACTTCACCGGTGTTCTCGCACAATGAAAGCCGTCTGTAAAGTTCCAGCCTGAGTCTGTCTTCTTCTATCAGTTCTTCATTGAGGTACGCGTTGACTGAAAGCTTCATGTCGATGCTGTGGGCTACTTCCTGATGACCACCTGAGAGCTCCTTGATGGCATCTTCAAGCATCCTTAGATAAAGCGAATAGCCTATCTGTTTGATGTGCCCAGATTGTGCCTCACCGATAATATTTCCGCCACCTCGTATCTCAAGGTCATGAAATGCCAGTACTGCGCCACTTCCCAGATCAGAGTGTGATTCAAGTGCCAAGAGACGACGTTTTGCATTTTCGCTGAGGCGTTCTTTATCGGTCACCATAAAGTAACAGTACCCCTCTTTGCCTCCACGCCCCACACGCCCGCGAAGCTGATGCAAATCTGCAATACCAAAACTATCGCTCCCATCGACTATCATCGTATTGGCATGGGGCATATGGATACCCGATTCGACAATGGAAGTCGAAAGCAGCACATCATATTCACCGTCTTCAAAAAGCATCATCTCATCTTCAGTCTCTTTGGCAGAGATTTTGGAGTGCAACACAGCGATGCGGAGTTTAGGCAAAAGTGCCAATAGATCTTTTTTCTTCTCTTCGATGCCCGCGATGGAGTTAAAAACGTAAAATATCTGTCCGCCTCTACGCATCTCACGCAAAATAGCCTCTTTGATGACTTTATCATCATAACTCTTCACAAAGGTACGCACACCCTGACGCTCTGTCGGAGGGGTTAAAATCTCGGAGAAAGACTTCACATCCGAGAGTGCCAAGTTCAAAGAACGCGGTATCGGGGTTGCCGACATGGAAAGCAGATGCACATCAATCGCCATCTCTTTAAGTGCTTCTTTTTGCTTCACTCCAAATTTATGCTCTTCATCAATGATGACCAGAGCAAGGTTTTTAAATTTCGCTCCAAGAAGCGCGTGCGTACCCACGACTACATCAATGGTACCTTCTTCAAGCCCTCTTAGTGTCAACATTTTCTCTTTGGCTGTAGAAAACCTGTCCAGTTTGGCTACTTTGATGCCATGCCCATGAAATCGTTCTTTGAAACTTTTGTAGTGTTGGGAGCTTAGTAGCGTGGTAGGTGCTATCATCATCGCCTGATAACCGTTTTTTACTGCAACAAACATCCCATTCATCGCCACTTCCGTTTTGCCAAACCCTACATCGGCTGAAAGCAGTCTGTCCATCATGCGACCGCTGGACATATCATCCAACATATCAAAGATGGCGCGTTCCTGATCTTCTGTGTGCACAAAACCCGCTTGAGCCATAAAGACGGCATGCTCTTCCAGATGACGGTCAAGCACAATACCTTCTTTCAGATGACGCTGCGCCGAGAGATGGATGATTTGTGAGGCGATGGCAAAGAGTTTTTCGCGTACTTGGGCTTTGAGTTTTTTGAAACTCGCTTTACCCATACGATCCAGAGCAGGCAAGGCGCCCCCTTCCGCCACATAGCGATCGATGACTTCAAGACTGGAAACCGGTATCAGCAATGCATCCTCATTTTGGTAATGCAGCACCACAAACTCGCTCCATGCGCCCATCACTTCACGTTTTTCGATACCTCTAAAGATACCCACGCCATAGTTCTCATGAACCACATAATCACCCACTCTAAGCTCATCAAGTACAATGCTCGCTTTTTTAACTTTTTTGCGTTTAAGGGGTTTATTGAGCGAGAGTATCAACCTGTCATTTCCCAAAAGATTGATGATGCCCTCTTGATACACAAAGGTCATTTTTTCAAAAGAGTCCAGCTGTGAACTACGCACGATGCTCTCATTTTTGGCGATGATGGTGATCTGTTTGTCTTGATGCGACTGAAGAATCTTATTGGGGTCTATGGCTTCAAGGTCACGGTATTTCTTACTCTTTGGTATCTGTGGAAGCAAAAAGGATTTTCTAGGCACAAGCGGAGCATCCAACTCATATACCTCTTTGAGTTCCTCATCAAGCGATGCACTCAGTACACCTTCAAATACCTCCAGTAGATTGTGTGCCAAATCATCCAGATGCCACACACCCAGCGAATCGATATCTTTGACAAAGGTATCATACCTGCTATGCTGTGTCCTGTTTTTGAGTGCTTCAAACTGTGTCGCACTAAGAGCCAAAAATGCAGGGGTAAAAGTAAAATCCTCTAGCTCATCCCCCAGTCGTTTCTGTGTCCCTTCATCATAAAAGTGAATCGCCTCTACTTCTTCATCAAATAAGGAAATACGGTACGGTTTTTCAGCATCGATGGGAAAAATATCGATAATATCACCCCGAAAAGAGACCTCACCGCTGCTGGCAGCAATATCGGTAAAATAATACCCCCAATGATACAACATCTCTTTAAACTCACCTAAGCGCAGTGTATCGCCAAAGGCTATCGTCTTGGCGTCAAAACACTCAGGCTTAGGCAAAGGTATCAACAATGTTCTAAAAGGAGAGATGAGCACTTTCTTGTTCGTGCTAGCATAAAATGAAGCCAAACCAAGAAACATGGCTTGTACTTCTTCTTGATACGACCGTAAATCTTCACCCACTGAAACACGGATATCAGGTAACACAAAGGCTTCAAATCCAAGCAGGGTAGCGATATCGCGTATCTGCAGTGCTTCTTTGTCATCACTACACAAAAGCAGTTTTGTCTCACCTAGATTCTCTAGGTACTCATAGATATTACTTTGAATCATCAAACCTCTTTAAAAATGCTTCTACCACATAAAACGAGCCAAACACCAGATACTGTTCTGCTTCATCCAGCGTCCCATCAAAATAACCATAAGGTATGCCAACGCCTTGCAATGCCATTTCTATCTCACTCAAGGTTGCTGCTCTTTGTGTCTCTATGGGCAGTATCTCGACCCGTTTGACTTTGGGTTTGAGCATTCGAAGTACCTCTTCATAATCCTTATCATCAAGACTGTTATAGATAAGTACCACTTTTTCATCCAAGGCTTGTTCCAAGGCTTGTGCAGCCAAAGGATTGTGCCCCACATCGATGCGGACATGAGAAGTAAGCGGATAAAACCGTCCAAAAAGCTCTAACGCTTTCAAATCCTCAATAGCATACGCTATGCCCAAGATTTCCAAAGCCTGCAGCGCCACAGAGGCATTCTGCATAAGATATCCACTCCATCCTTTTTGCTTTGCAAGCGCTTTTAACTCATTATTAGGCACGCTTGCATAAAAAAGTGTCGCACCTTTTTTAGCGCATATCATTTGTGCAACCTGCACTACCTCATCATACACCTGTGGTGCCAAAAGCATCTGTGTTTGTATGCTGTTGATTTTGGTGGTGGCTATCGCTTCGATGCTTTCACCCAAGAAAGCCTGATGATCTAGCCCGATAGGGGTGACGATGCTGAGTACCTTATCGCAGACATTGGTCGCATCATGCTCCCCGCCAAGCCCCGCTTCGAGCACAATCAAGTCAAGCGCCTCAAACACCACCAACGCCAAGAGCGTGGTGTACTCAAAATAGCTCAAACCCTCACTCACTTCTCTACCCAGTATAGCGTACAGTTTTTGGTGCGCAGACTCAAGCGTAGCATCAGAACTCTCTTCACCGTTAAGCCAAATACGCTCGTTAAACCTTAAAATGTGCGGAGAAGAAAAATGACCTACGCTTAAACCGCTCTTGTAGGCTACATGCGCAAGCACTCTTCCCGTTGTCCCTTTGCCGTTTGTACCTACGATGTGCACTGTTCTAGGATGTCGTATCTGTGGTTTGAGCAAAGCATAGGCTAGATGGATACGTGTATAATCTATCTCT
>JAABRH010000043.1 GCA_011391015.1 Sulfurovum sp. | reverse complement strand
TACGCACTCTCACAGAGCAAAGCAGAACTGAGAAAAGTAAACCTCAACGGTGCGTTTGGCATCTTGTCCAACGTAGCATGGGTAGGCAATACCCCTTATGAGCTTGAGTACCTCAGAGACCATGAAATAGAGATGAAACTAAACGGCACCTTCCCAACCATCGATGCAGTCGATAAATTCCCCCGCTATTTGCAGCACATCATTCCTGCTGACAATACGCGCATCCTTGAGGCGTCTAAAGTACGTATGGGTGCACAGCTTGCTGCGGGTACAACGGTGATGCCGGGTGCATCATACATCAACTTTAATGCAGGAACACTGGGACCTGTGATGGTGGAAGGTCGTATCTCTTCTTCTGCCATAGTCGGTGCAGGCTCAGATGTAGGCGGAGGTGCAAGTATTTTAGGTGTACTCAGCGGTACAGACGGCAATCCTATCAGCATCGGAGAAAATACCCTGCTTGGTGCGAACTCAACCTGCGGTATCCCATTGGGTGATGCGTGTATCATTGATGGCGGTGTGGCGATATTTGCCGGGACAAAAGTCAAAGTGCATCCTGATGAGTTAGCCAAAATAGAAGCTGCCAACCCGAATGTAATACTTGAACATAAAACTACCTTTAGAGCAGATACTTTTGCAGGACTCAACGGACTTCACTTTAGACAAGACTCCACTACGGGGGAGATTGTGCTTAAAAGAAGTACGAGGGAAGTGAAGTTGAATGCAGATTTGCATTAAGCAATAGGTTTCTTTTTTACTTTTTTAGAAAAAGTAAAGCAAAAAGCGTCGTGGCTTTCGAATGGCTTCATTTTCAAGGGCATTCGCCACGACAAACACATAGTATGTGATTTGAAGGCGTAATTATGAGAGTAGATAAGTGGTTGTCGGCTGTGAATGTGGTGAAGCGTCGTACAATTGCGACAGATATGTTGAAGTCAGGTGTAGTGTTGGTCAATGGGATACAGGCAAAGGCTTCCAAAGAGGTGAAGATAGGTGACAAGGTGACCATAGAATATCTCAAGGGAGCCAAGTCTTATGAGGTATTGCAGATACCTGTGACCAAAACGATTCCAAAGTCTCAAAAAGAGATGTATGTAAAGGAGCTGTAAGTGTCTATTAAAGCACAATTTGAAAAACTCTTTAACAATGAAATGTCTACCGAAGAAGCGCGTACATTTTTAATGGACTTGGCACAAAAAGGTGAAACGTCTGGAGAGATTGCTATCGCAGCCTCCATCATGCGTGAACACTCTATCAAGTTGCCCATTTCCAAAGAACTTCAGGAACGCGCCATTGATGTGGTAGGTACGGGCGGGGACAAAAGCGGCAGTTTTAACATCTCTACAACGGTCTCTTTGCTTTTGGCATCAATGGGCTGTGTGGTAGCCAAACACGGAAGCCGTAGCATTACCAGTAACTCAGGTTCAGCCGACGTGTTGGAGCAACTGGGTATCAATCTCAATCTCACGCCAGAACAACAAGTAGAGATGCTGGAGGAGACAGGATTTTGTTTTATCTTTGCGATGAACCATCATCCTGTTATGAAACATTTGATGCCCATACGAAAATCGATTGAATACAGAACCATTTTTAACATCTTAGGCCCCCTTACCAATCCCGCCGGTGCAAAAAAATATCTTTTGGGTGTGTTTTCTCCAGACTACATTGACCGTATGGCAAAAGCGCTCTTGGAGTTGGATGCCACCCGTGCATTCGTGGTGAGTTCGGATGACGGTATGGATGAGATTTCCTTGGCAACGACCACACAGTTTGCTTACCTGCAAGGCGGCATACTCTCACGTGGCATCATTGATCCAGAAGCACTCGGTTTTACTTTAGCCCCTAAAGAAGCCATATTGGGCGGTGACGCTGCTTACAATGCGCAGATCACACGGAATATTTTTTCGGGCAAAGAACAGGGTGCCAAAAGAGACATTGTGGTGCTCAATGCAGGATTTGCTTTGTTTGTTGATGGTAAAGCACGAGACATCCAGGAAGCATTTGCGATGGTGCGTGAAGCGCTTGAGAGTCAAAAAGCCCAAAAACACTTAGAGAGAATCGTACGTGTTTCCAATCAATTTTAATGTTTCAGGTAAACAGCAATGACCAAAGAGATATGCGCAGCATTAGGGGATATCGCTAAGGTCGTAGACTATCTTGAAGAGGTCTTGCCTTCACACAGCATTGTCTTTCTAAGAGGTGATCTTGCTGCGGGAAAAACTACGCTGACCCAAGCTATTGCCAAAGCAAAAGGAATCGCCTCTGAAGTAACCTCACCGACGTTTACCCTTCAGCAGTGTTATGGCACAAAAGAGGGAAAGATGCTCTATCATTATGATTTATACCGTTTGGATCATGAAGCATTTATGCAGTTGGGACTTTTTGAAGAGTTTGAAAAAGAGGGGTGGCATATGGTCGAGTGGGGCTCGGATGCGCTGAAAGCTTTTTTGGAAGGTGTGGGTTACACTGTCGCGACCATAGACATAGAGCCAGCTGGAAATGCCAGAAACTATAGGATTGAAAACTAATGCATACACTTGAAGCCAAACACCTTGCTAAAACCATCAAAAAAACCAAAATTGTCCATGATATCTCTTTGTACGTAAAGAGTAAAGAGATTGTAGGACTTCTAGGACCAAACGGCGCAGGAAAAACGACCTCATTTTATATGGTGTGCGGACTGACTGATTCGACAGAAGGTCATGTTTTTTTAGATGGTGAAGATATCACGAAATTGCCCCTTAGTGCCCGCGCACAGCTTGGTATAGGCTATCTGCCTCAGGAATCGAGTATCTTTAAAGATTTGAGTGTGGAGGAAAATCTGCTTATTGCAGCTGAAGCACTGAATCTGAAAAAAGAGACCATACAACCACGTATCGATAAACTGCTTGAGATCTTCAACATTGAACCCATACGCACGCGACAAGGCATACGTCTTAGCGGCGGGGAGAGAAGAAGGGTTGAGATCGCCAGAGCTTTAGTGGCAGAGCCGAAATTTTTGCTGCTGGATGAACCCTTTGCAGGGGTGGATCCCATAGCCGTCATAGATATCCAAAACATTATCAAACAGCTGGTTGAACTGGATATGGGCATACTTATCACCGATCACAATGTACGCGAGACACTGGGAATCTGTGACAGAGCGTATGTGATGCGCAGCGGTGAGATGCTGGCGACTGGAACCAGTGAAGAGATAGCTAAAGATGAGAATGTACGTAAATATTATCTGGGTGAGCATTTTACATTTTGAAGCATTTGGCTCAGATCAAAGCCCTTTTGGATGCAGAGGTAGAAAAAAGAAACACCCAGAGTGAGATTTCAGAGGAAAAACCTGACCCACTGCTTATCGCTTCTCAGCACCAGGATGAATCCATAGCACTGATCTGTGCTTTGTTTGCCTATGGAAATGTCACGGCAATTGTGAAGTTTCTGCACAGTCTGGATTTTTCTTTATTGGAAGCAAGTGAGGACACGATACGAAAAGAACTGGCTTCTTTTTACTATCGTTTTCAAAATGCCGAGGACATTGCTGCACTGTTTATCGCGCTTAAACGTCTGCGTTCACAAGAGAGTATCGAAAATATTTTTTATGCCGGGTATCAAAAAGAAGAAAATATTTTAGACGGATTATGGCAGTTCATCGAAACTTTGCAAACGGTTTACCCCAGAGACACAAGAGGATACGGATTTTTAACGGGGTGTGTGCCTAAAAATCTGAGCGCATCAGGTACCTACAAACGCTATATGATGTACCTGCGCTGGATGGTGCGCAACGATGCTTTAGATATGGGTTTATGGTCAAAAATAGACAAAAAAGATTTGTTGATGCCTTTGGATACACATACTTTTGCCGTTTCACGCCGTTTGGGACTGCTGGAGCGTAAAACCTATGATATGAAAGCAAGTATCGAACTTACCCAGACTTTACGTACCTTTGATGCGCTAGACCCTGTCAAATATGATTTTGCACTTTATCGTTTAGGTCAGGAGAAATTGGCGTAACCTAAGGTGCAAAAAGGTATAATCACGCCATATTAAACTTACAAGAGGATGTTTTATGGAAGGTGTATTTACTTACCTTGGTGCTATTTTTGGTCACGGACAAATGATGTTTGTTGCACATTTGGTGTTAGTGGCGATACTCATACTTGTCATTGCTAAAATGGCAACAAAGAGCCTTAAAGCGGTACCGACAGGTACACAAAATATCATGGAAGCGTACCTTGGTGGTACGATTGCCATGGGTAAAGATGTCATTGGTGAAGAGCTTGCCAGAAAGTATCTTCCGCTTGTTGCAGCAGTAGGGTTGTTTGTATTTGTCTCAAACGTCATCGGTATTATCCCGGGTTTTGAAGCACCTACTTCAAACATCAATATTACCTTGCCTTTGGCACTTTTGGTGTTTTTTTACTACAACTATGAGGGTATCAAGAAAAACGGTGTAGTTAGCTACTTTGCACACTTTGCAGGTCCTGTTAAAATTCTTGCACCGCTTATGTTCCCAATCGAAATCGTTTCACACATTTCAAGAATTATTTCACTTTCATTCAGGCTTTTTGGTAACATCAAAGGGGATGATTTGTTCTTGTGGGTACTTTTGATGTTGGTGCCGTTTATCGCACCGCTTCCTGCCTACCTTTTGCTTACGTTCTCGGCATTGCTTCAGACGTTTGTCTTTATGATTCTAATCTATGTGTATCTAGCAGGTGCAGTAGCCACAGAAGACGATCATTAAGACTCAACCAGGGTGTTATCTTTGAGACTGCAAAATAGAGCTTTGAGTTTTGTAGTCAACTTTCTGCTAGGCGTAGCATGGGCATCTGCCTTGCTGGGTGCGGTTACATCTTTTCTTCTTTTTTATGAAAACAACTTTTTTTGGGCTATCCTCTCAGCCTGTGTAGGTGCTTTGCCCGGTATGATAGGGGTGCTCTTGCTAGAGCACATCATTACTGTCAAAGAGAATCATCTTGAACTTCAAAAACAAACCCAGCTTCTTGAAAAACTTTTGATGCATAAAGAGTCCGACACCCCGCAATGATACGCTACGCTATCACCGATCCGCTTACTTTGCACTTCGATACCTTGGAAAATGATTTAAAACGATTTGCCCAAAAAGCCTCGATGATCGTCTACAGAGATAAAGAAAACCCTCATTATGTAAGTCATGCCAAAGTCTTTGTTGAAAATGCCAAAGGATTTGATAAGGTCTTGCTGCATGCAGACTATCTGCTGGCTGCACATTTGGGAACAGACGGGGTGCATTTGATGTCTACACAAATGGATGACATCCCAAAAGCCAAAGCGTTCAATCTTTTTGTCATCATCAGTACCCATACCCTTGAAGAGGTAAAATCGGCTGAGATTTTGGGGGCAGATATGGTCACGTTTAGCCCCGTGTACGAAACCCCTAACAAAGGAAAAGCTGTAGGGATTACTGCTTTAAAAGAAGCGGTAGATGCGGTGGGTATTCCTGTTATTGCTTTGGGTGGCATCGTCTCAGCGGCACAGATAGAGGCGTGCATGGAAGCCGGCGCAAGCGGTTTTGCCTCTATACGCTATTTTGCGTAAACTCACTCAAATAAGCAAAACGCTATAATCTATCTCATTATTTAACAAGGAAAAACCTCATGTTTGAAACCGTTATCGGTCTTGAAGTCCATGTTCAGCTTAACACCAAAACCAAACTTTTTTGCGCCTGTCCCACTTCTTTTGCACAACATCAAAACATTAACACCTGTCCAACCTGTTTGGCCCTTCCGGGTGCTTTGCCCGTAGTCAATAAAGAAGCCGCAATCAAGGCAATGCGCTTTGGTTATGCGATTAATGCAGATGTCAACCATACGTCCATTTTTGACAGAAAATCCTACTTTTATCCAGACAGTCCTTCTGCTTATCAGATCACCCAACTGACCAAAGCCATTGTACAAAATGGTGAGTTGTTTATCGATTTGGCAGATGGAACGCAAAAACGTATTGGGATGACGCAGGCCCACCTTGAAGCCGATGCAGGGAAAAATATGCATGAGGGAGACCACTCCAAAGTGGATCTAAACCGTGCGGGTACACCGTTGTTGGAGATTGTCTCACAGCCAGATATGAGAAATGCGGATGAAGCCGTGGCATATCTGAAAAAACTGCACTCTACCGTACGTTACCTGGATATCTCTGATGCAAACATGCAAGAAGGTTCGTTTCGCTGTGACGTGAACGTCTCCATCCGTCCTAAAGGACAAGAAGCCTTTGGTACCAGAGTGGAGATCAAAAACATCAACTCGTTTAAATTTGTAGCTGCTGCCATTGCCTATGAAGTGCAAAGACAGACTGAAGCGTACGAGGATGGGGTGTATGAGCAAGAAGTGTGTCAGGAGACACGTCTTTATAATGTAGAAGAGGGTGTGACGAAGTCCATGAGAGGTAAAGAGGAAGCAGCGGATTACCGCTATTTTCCTGATCCTGATTTACGTCCCTTGGTTGTGACTGAAGAGATGATAGCGGAGGCAAAAATCATGCCTGAACTACCCGATGCAAAAGTGAAGCGTTATGTGGATGAACTTGGCGTTAAGCTAGCCGATGCGCATGTGATCACTTCAGATAAAGAGATGGCGTATTATTTTGAAGCGATGCTTGCCTGTGGTGCTGCGGCTAAAACAGCCGTGACGTGGCTCACTTCAGAGTTGCTTGGTCGTCTGAACAAAGCGGGACTCTCCATGGAGACTGCTCCGGTGGATGCTAAAACACTTGGCACTTTGGTTTCTAAAATCTCCGATGGAACTATTTCGGGTTCAGGAGCCAAAGAGATACTTGATCACATGATGGAAAATGAAAGCCGCGACATAGATGCACTTATCGAAAAAATGGGTCTTGCACAGGTGAGTGATGATGGGGCTATTTTGGAAATCATTGATACTATTTTGGCTGCAAACCCGGACAAAGTGGAGCAGTACAAGTCAGGCAAAGACAAACTCTTTGGCTTTTTTGTCGGTGAGACGATGAAAGCCAGCAAGGGTTCAGCGAACCCCGGCAAGGTTAATGCACTTTTGATGGAACGATTAGGGTAGGCTTGGTAGTTCCTTTAGGGCTTAACAATAAGATTTAATTTGTTAAAAATATAAATTCAGGGCAAGTCCCTGGATGTAGAGCGAGGAGAGAAACGTTATGAGACAAATATTGTTATCTTTTGCCCTTTTTCTTCATGCTTCAAAACGCTACATATCAATTAAGCATTCTGTACACGATATTTTAACCAATTCCAACAATCCACATAAAAAATACTTAGATTTGACGATTATATTTCTTGTTGTTACTTCAGTAACTATCCTTGTATATGAAGTCAAAAATCCTATTCCAGTGTGGTTGCATTTTTATGATACCTATTTTGTTTCTTTTGTTTTTGCTATAGAGTATTTTTTACGTATTTGGACTCATAGTAGTTTGAGTGGAGATATTATTAAAGAACACAATGATGCACGTTATCTTCAAAGAGACTTCTCTCTTTGGGAGCCACTAAAAACAGGATTGGCAGAAAAACTACAATACATAGTGACACCTGCAGCAATAATTGACCTTTTGTCCATACTTCCCGCTTTTAGATCGCTTAGAATTTTACGTATTTTTGTGCTTTTTAGGATCTTTAAGTTATTGCGTTATGCGAAAAGTATAAGGCAGTTTATGGAAGTACTTTCAAATAAAAAATTTGAACTGCTCACCTTACTGTTTCTACTTTTTTTTATTGTCATGGTTTCAGGCATTGCCATGTATGTGCTGGAGGAAAAAGTAAACCCAGATGTTGAATCTCTTTTTGATGCCATATACTGGGCAGTAGTAACCATTTCCACGGTAGGCTACGGGGATATTTCACCTATGACCACCGAAGGAAGGACTTTGTCAGCAGTTATCATTATCAGTGGTATTGCTATGATATCTTTTTCCACATCGGTTATTGTCTCAGCTTTTTCCGAAAAACTGAGCGAACTTAAAGAGAATCGGATTATAGAACAGATCAATAAACATAAATCGTTTCTTTTGATTTGCGGCTATGGACAAATGGCTAAAATGTTTTTAAGACAAGATGGGACAGAGAGGTTAAACTATATTATTTTAGACAATAATTTTGAAAAAATCGAACAAGCCAGAAAAGACGGATATATTGCAATTCATGATGATGCAAGTCGTTTTGATACACTCAATAAATTTAATGCTAAACATGCAAAAATTACGCTGCTCTGCTTGGCAGATAATGATGTAGAAAATATCTATATCACATTAAACGCAAAAAGTATATCAGATAAAATAAAAGTAATTGCGCGAGTAAGTAGTTCTGCCATGATGAGTAAGTTTGAATTTGCCGGTGTTGATCATGTGCTTTTGCCCAATATGGCAGCAAATACAATGGTACATGCAGCTGTAACTCAGCCTGTAATGTATAAAGCAATTAATGCTATTTTAAATGGGAAAAGTATTGCGCGGATTGATGAAATTCATGTGAATGATCATGCAGCTTTAATAGGTAAAACGATTGAAGCGTTAAATTTAAAAAATTCTAAATTACTTTTGATTGGTATAGAAAGAGAGAGGGAATTTATGTTCAATCCTCCTATGCATACCTATATTGAAAGTCATGACATACTTATAGTGATGGGACGACAAATCAGTTTGGATTATTTTAAAACGCTTCATGGAGGGAATGTTTAATGCTCTCTAGAAATATATTGTTTTTTGGATATGGTAGACATGGTAAATTTATAGCCAACAGGCTTCATGAAGATGGTTTAAATGTTAAAATCATTGAATCAAATCTTGATTTTTGCACAGATGCCAAAGAAGATGGATTTGATGCATTGCATATAGATGTTACAAATGATGAAGAGTTGAAAGCTTTGAATCCTGAAAAATATGCAAAAATAGTGTGTGTAATGGACGATGGTCATTTAAATGTTTTTTTAACACTCTCTTTGCGATCTTTGTTTGTAGAGTGTTATATCCTTTCTCTTTCTGATTCGGTACATACAACGAAAAAACTTCAAATGGCTGGTGCCAACAATGTGATAGATCTGTATGAAGAAAGTGTCAGTAAAATTCACAATATCCTAAAAAGACCTGTTGTGACCAAGCTTTTGGAAAAGTTTGTGACACAAAGAGGTGGTATCTCTTTTCAGGAGATGCTTATACCTGAAAACTCTTTTTTGGTTGACAGGATGACCGATGATATTGATTTTTCGCCTTTTGGTGTTCTGTTGGTAGGTATGATAGATAAAGAATTAGGTAATGCCTTTGTTTTTATTACAGCAGGAATAAATCATAGGATAGATGTTGGAGACACATTAGTTTGTATGGGCGATAAAGAAAAACTGGAAGCTTTTGAAGAAGAATTAAAAAGGAAACCATAGTCATGAAAATAGCCATAATCGGAGCAGGTAAATGGGGTCAGGCGTTGTATCACGCTTTTAGTCAAAAAAATGAGGTCTGTATCTCTTCGCGTCATCACAAAGCAATAGAAAACTTTGTGCCTATGGAAGAAGCCTTACAGTGTGAGTATCTCGTGATGGCGATTCCTGCACAGTTTGTGCGGGGATGGATGGAGGAACATTTTGTAGATAAGGGACAGAAGCTGCTCATAGCTGCCAAAGGCATAGAGACCGATACAGGCGCATTTCTCAATGAAATCTATGGTGCGTTTGTCTCTGCTGACAGACTCGCTTTTATCTCAGGTCCTTCATTTGCATCAGAAGTGCAACGCTCTTTGCCCACCGCACTGAATATCAGTTCAACCAATGCACAGCTATCACAGCTTTTTGTTGAAGCATTGCCGACGTTTATCAAAGGGTATGTGAGCAGCGATGTCGTGGGGGCAGAAGTCTCAGGTGCATATAAAAATGTCATTGCGATTGCCAGCGGGGTGTGTGAAGGTTTAAATTTGGGTAACAATGCCAAAGCTGCACTCATATCCAGAGGATTGGTTGAGATGACCCGTTTTGGCGAAGCCTTTGGTGCACATACCGAGACTTTTCTTTCTTTAGGCGGGGCAGGAGATCTGTTTTTGACAGCCAGCTCGACACTCTCGCGCAACTACAGAGTAGGTCTGGGTCTGGCAGAGGGCAAAAAGATGGAGGAGATACTTGAAGCCTTGGGCGAAGTGGCGGAGGGTGTACCAACAGCCAAAGCACTTCATCATATAGCCAGAGAAAAAAAGCTCTATCTTCCCATAGCCGAACAGGTCTATTTGATGCTCTATGAAGGGAAAGATCCGCTTTTAAGTGTTAAAGATTTACTCGATTCAAACAAGTTATGACAAAATGATATTTATTTCAAGTAAGGTGCATTGTGTATAAGAAAATTATACTGGCGATATTGTTAACTCTTACACCTCTTTTTGCTTCACTCTTTGGAGAGGATGAGACAAAAGAGATTGTGCTGCCTACCCATACGATACATTTTGCAGGACAAAACTATTTTGATGAAGCGCAGCTGCAAGATGCTTTGGGTGTTGAGCATAAAAGTTTTTTTCAGTTTTGGAAAGAAGATACACCCCGCATCAAAGACAAACTTTTACCTACACTGCAACTCTCTTTAAAAAGTTTTTATCAATCTGAGGGTTTTTATGATGCGGTTTTTGACATCAAAGAGACCAATACAACGGTTAATGTCAGTATCTCTGAAGGCAAACCTGTAACGATCAACGATATTAAAATTTCCAGTGATTTTCCTCTTGAGGGCTTGTTGAAACTCAAAAAAGGTGATATATTTAGAGCTGACGGCTTTATTCGCAGTAAAGCCAAGATCATCGAAGCAGTGTTAAAAGAGGGGTATTGTTCGTATGATTTGGATGCAAAAGCCTATGTGGATCTTGATGCACATATGGTAGATTTGCGCTATGTTTTACATAAAGGCGGTGTGTGTACCTTTGGTAAAGTGACAACAAGCGGTCTGGTAAACATCGATGAAGAGGTAGTCAAATCCCGAGTGCGTGCCAAAGAGGGGGAACGTTTTAGTACAGAACTGATCAAAGATACCTCAGAGGCACTCTATGGGCTTAATGCATTTGACTCAGTGCGTATCAATGTTGATAGAAAGTTTTACAATGTGGTTCCTGTCGATATACAGGTTGCTCAGATGCAAAAGGAGTACCACACAGAAGTGGGAGCAGGGTACGATAGCTATGTAGGGGCACGCGTACACGGTGAGGTGACTAAAAATAATTTTTTAGGCAATGCTCAGCAACTCAAGCTCAATGCCGGATGGTCTCAAAGAGAACAGCTATTGACTTTGGGGTATTTTAGACCTGCTTTGTTTTCTCTTTTGGGGTATAGTATTGATTTGGGGGCAAAGCTTGGATATTCCAATCTGGAATTTGAAGGCTTTGGGGAAGAAAAAGCATATACCGGAGCTTATCTTGGCTACATTGATGAAAAAATTACACTCAATGTTGGTGTGATGGCTGAAAATATTGTCATTACCGCTTTGGACAATCTTCAAGACGGACAGAGTTTAACCCAAGCAGTAAATGAAGGCACCTTCAATCTTTTTTACCCTTATATCGATTTTGTGTATGATGCAAGAGATTCCAAACTCAATCCTAAATACGGCTATTATTTGGGTGCCTACACCGAATTTGGTCTTTCACAGGAAGAAGACTCCAGTGTCTACTATAAGTCACTCTTTGAAGGAAGGCTGATACATACCTTTTCGGATCTCACCCTTGCCGCAGTAGGAAAGGTTGGGGTTGTGGATGAACAGACCCCTCAAAGTCTTCCTGAATCCAAATACTTTTTTGCAGGGGGTTCTTTTTTTAACCGTGCCTACGGGTTTAGGGAGCTTGGCGTTATCCTCTCACCCACTGAGTACAGCATCTACGGTGCGGCTACGATGGCAAACCTTTCACTCGAAGCAGATTATCCTATCTGGGGTGACGTGTATGGTGCGGTGTTTACCGACAATACGATGCTAACGGCTGAGAGTTATGATTTTAGTGGAGAGGTCATTACCTCTGCTGGTTTTGGGGTACGGTATATGACACCCATCGGACCGTTTAAGCTCGACGTGGGCTTTAACGTCCAAGATGCATCCCAGAGTGCAATCTCATTTCAGATAGGGCAGTCATTTTGAAAGAATTATCCCAGTATCGCGTTTTTTTATTGTTAAGAAAAATGCTAGTGTATAGTCTCATTATCGCCATTGTAGTTGGACTGATGCTTTATTTTGTGGCAAATTCTCCGTTTGTTATCAAAAAAGCTGTAGACACTTTTGCACCGGATTATAATATTTCTTACAGTCGCATACACGGGAATACATTCACGGGTTTGGAAATAGAAGATCTGTCTTACAACAATGAATCACTGGCCAAACATATTACTTTAAAGTGGAACCCCAACGGGATTGCCAACAAAAAAATTCTTGTTAATACCCTTCAAATTGAAAAAGCCAATATCGATACTATCAAGGCTTTTGCGAATTCTTTTGTCAGTGCAGATGATAATGAAAGCAATGAAAGCAGTACTGAGGCTTCTCAAAAGAGTGTATTTCTGCCTCAATGGGTACTGATCGATAGAGTAGAGATAAGTCTAGATCCTTTTGTTTATGACACTGTCAAAGTGAATCATTTTGTATTTACCGGTAAAGATTTGGTTTTTGATATTGAAAAACCGATGTTTCAAAACGGAAATCTGGATCTTAATATCAGTACAAATCTCAGCGACATCCTTTATCATACCAAAGTGAAAAATAATCTTTTCACAGGGCAGATACGACTTGCTTCCACTCCTGAACTCTTTAAATTGCTTGAACTGCCTCTTCGAAAAGAAGCGATTGGCGATATTGTCATTGACATCAATGCGTCAGAAAAGCATGTTGCAGCGGGCTTGTCAAAAACAATGAAACAAGTGCTTGAATCCAAGGAAGACGGATTTAATCTTGATGTGGACAGTTTAAGTTCATCAGTAGTGTATGACATCGCAAAAGCGAGTTTACGGGTTGAAACACATGGAATCCTGAGTACACCGTATGCTAAAGATATTGTGGTGTCCAATCTTTTTATAATGGATGACAACATAAGTTACAGCGGGGAGATTTATGCAAAACAGATCATGGGTATAGATGCAAGATTTGTAAAGCCGCTCAATCATTTGCAGATTAATTACGTAGGCGGTACAAGCAGTGTTCATGCCAAAATCAAGTCTGACAATCTTCAGGGAGTCTTTGACTCGGATGATTTTAAAACCGCAAAACTTCACCTCGAGACACCGGAGGCAATAGCGCTTCGTGATATGGTTCAGCTTCCTGCAGAATTGAACCAAAGCAAAGCAATGCTGCAAATAGACGTTCCTATTGATTTTGAGACGAATGCAACACTGGTGGCTGAAGCAAAAATCCAGTCAAATCTGATAAGCATGGATGCAAATATCAGCTATAAAGAGTATTTGGAAGTCAAATCAGTTGCTACTATTCCCCAAGAGTCTCTTTTGAGACCTTACAGCAAAGAGTTGAAGTGGGACCGCCTGAATCCTATTCTTGTAGAGGCAAAATTGACAGACAAGGAAGCTGACATCGTATTGGATGCCGCTTCTTTGTCTGCTGAAGCACACTATGTTTTGAAGGATACTAAACTAGACGGCCGGGTGAAATTGGGTGGCCTCGAAGCCACTATTGAAGGTAAGGTCGAAGAAAAAATAACTGTGACTACAAAAATAAATTCTACAGAATCTCTTATCAAGAGTATCCAAGAGATATACACACTTGCTGAGATACCTGTGGTCAAAGGCAGTGCGGAGTTGTCGTTGGAGATCACTGCGCTGAAAAAAATGGATTTTACAGTGAAGTCACCACAAATACTCTATCAGCCTGACCGTAAAACAGAACACCAG
>JAABRH010000042.1 GCA_011391015.1 Sulfurovum sp. | reverse complement strand
ATTATGAAAAATATTCAACAACTTGAATCTGTAGTCTCTTCTATGATGCAAGAGGGGTACGCACAGGAAATAGATTTACTGGAAGTCCAAGCCCGCAAAGCAGAGGCTGAAAGTATGGTTAACCAAGCCAAACTCAATAAAAATCTAGCGTATCAGTTTCTCTCTTTCTTACTTGATGAAGAGGTCGATTCCATCAAAAAGGTGAATGATATGGCACCGATGCCCTCTATTATTGCCCAAGAGGTTGAGAGTAACAATATTGATATTCAGCAGGCACTGTTAGGTCAGCAGATTTCACAAATGGCAGTGAATGTTGAAAAGGGAAAATATCTGCCGACTTTGGGGGCATTTGGTGAGTATGGCAGCGCGGATGATGTGTTGTGGAATGATTTTGCGCAAAAGGAGTTTTATACCGTCGGTCTGCAACTCTCGTGGAACATTTTTAACGGCGGGTCTGATGCAGCCGATCTTGAAAAAGCAAAAGTTAACTACCTTCGCGCACAAGATCAGGTGGCTTTGGCTAAGTCCGGAGTTAAGTTGCAGGTCAAAAAACTGGAAACAGAGATATTAAGTAAAAATGCAGATGTTAAGAGCTTCAGCAAGCAGTTGGTATTTTCCAAAAAAGTGTATGAGAATTATCAATCGCGCTATAAAGAGGGCATTGCTTCTATCTCCGATGTTCTGATGAAACAGTCAAAGGAACTGGAGATACTGCTTAAACTGTTAAGTGTTAAAAATGAACGCAATACCAAGATATTTGAACTCAACAGTATATTGAACACAGGAAACAGATATGAATAGACTTATGAAAACAACGGTATTTGTACTCAGTATCACATCACTTTGCGCCACAGAGATCAATCTTAGCGGATCAGTGGTGTCAGACAACCAAAAGATGCTTACAAGCCGTTATATGGGGTATGTCAAACATATGGCAGTCTCTGAGGGTGACATCGTCAAGAAGGGGCAGCTTCTGTACGAGATTGATTCAAAAGAGATAGAATCGGCGGAGACGCAGGTAGATTTGGCTATATCCCAAGCCAGACTCTCTTTGCAGATGAATAAAAACCAATACAATAATATACTCACAAACCTTGCAAGACACGAAAGACTCTATGCAAAGAAGATGATCTCCAGGTATGAATTTGAAATGCTCCAGCTTGCGGCAAAAAATCTCAAAGATATGGTACAAATCTCAGAACAACAAGTCAATCAGGCTTTGGCAAAAAAAGAAGAAGTTCTCAACCAATACAATTATCTAAAAATACAGGCGCCCAATGATGGCGTTATTGTGGATAAGCGGCTCAACGAGGGAGAGATGGCAATTCCTGGTATGCCGGCAGTTGTTTTGACCGATTTGAGCAGGCTCAGCATAGAGGCTGAATTGAGCGAGTCACAGTTGGGAAGTGTTAAGCTGGGTAGGGAGGTTGAGATAGAGATACCTTCTCTGTCTCTTCACACCATCGGTAAGATAGTCTCCATCATACCCAATGCAAAGCCTATGACACATAAGTTCAAGATTAAGATACACTTTGATGATCAGGGCAATATGGTCTATCCGGGTATGTATGCCAAGATTATCATCAGGTAGGTAGGCATGGAACATCAAAAAACCTATCAGATTGTCAATGTCGCAGGAAAGTTGGCAAAAACATTTTTACTCAATCCTCTGACGCCTATTTTGGGTGCGATCCTGCTTCTTTTAGGTTTTTTGGCACTCAGTACCATGCCAAGAGAAGAAGATCCTCAGATTGCTATTTCCGGTGGAGCTGTTATTGTTGCGATGCCCGGAGCCACACCAGAAGAGGTTGAAAATATCATCCTCAATCCACTCGAACGGAAACTTCGTGAAGTGCGCGGTATCGAGCATGTCTACGGTATGGCGATGAATGATGTGGGTGTGGTCAATGTGATGTATTATATTGGAGAAAACAGGGAAGACTCAAACCTCAAACTTTACGATAAAGTGATGCAAAATATGGATGATATGCCAAAGGGCGTGATGCAGCCATTGATCAAACCTTTTGATATCGATATCGATATTCCGATTGTAACAGTAGCATTTTATGCCAAAGATAAGCACAATGTTGATGATAGTGCTTTGTTTGAAATGGTCAGAAAAATACAGCAAAAAATCAATGCGGTAGAAAATGTAGCCAAAACAACACTCAAAGGTGCACGAAAATCACAGTACAACATCCAAATCGACATCGGGAAACTTGCAGGATACAATCTTTCTTTGGGACAAGTGATGAAAGCGGTACAGTCTATAGCGGTCAATGTTCCCAATGTCAAAGCCAGAACCGATGATCATAAAATGGTTGTTTTTGGAGTAAAAAATGCCATAGAAAGTGTAGAAGATGTGGGGAATGTTATTGTGGCGCAGTATATGGATTCGCCTATCTATCTTAGAGATGTAGCCACGGTAACCAAGGGACTGGATATACAAAACTTTCAGACAGCATCTATTCTTATGAAAGAAAAACAAGAGGACAAAACTGAAATAACAAAAGCGGCATTGGGTGAGCCAAAAAGTCAAATCACTTTAACCGTGGCAAAACTTGCAGGTACCAATGCAGTGAACGTTTCAGAAGAGGTCATAAGCGTACTCAAGAGCTATGCGCAAGAACTTGATACAATGAGTATCGGGTATGTGGTGACACGAAACTACGGTGAGCGTGCCAATGAAGCGGTCAATGAGCTGGTGCATCATCTTATTATTACGATTGTGATTATCGCATTGATGCTGGTGTTTGCTTTGGGGTGGAGAGAATCTATGATAGTTACTTTTACGGTGCCGGCGATTTTAGCTGTGACACTGTTTACTGCATGGATGACAGACCAGACGATGAACAGGATCACCCTTTTTGCGCTGTTACTCTCCTTGGGTTTGCTGGTTGATGCGGCGATTATTGTGATTGAAAATATCCACCGACATTTGCATAGCCATGGCGCAGAAGAGAAGGAGATGGGAGATCTTCTGGTTGAGGCGACTGATGAGATAGGCGCTCCTACTAATATCGCAACATTAGCCATTATCTTAACGATGATACCCATGGCATTTGTGGGAGGTATGATGGGCTCATTTATGAAACCGATCCCATACAATGTGCCTGTTGCACTTGTTGCATCGCTGTTTGTTGCCTATATCTTTACCCCGTATCTGAGCTTGAAACTTCTAAAGAGAGATAAACAAGGCGGGCATGCCAAGCATCACTCAGAGGAGGTTGACTCTTGAAAAAACTTGAAAATTTTATTTATGGTATATTGAATGATAAGGCAAAAAAGAAACGTGTGATACTACTGACTGTTGTCGCTTTTGTACTGTCGCTTTTGATGTTTCCGAGTAAACTTGTTTTGGCAAAAATGCTGCCAGGCAAAAGCGACAATACCTTTTCTATTTATATAGACACGCCTACAGGTTCGTCTATCGATCAAACAAAAGCGGTCAGTGAGTGTGTCATTGACTATTTACGAAGCGAAAATGAAGTGATGAATGTAGAGCTTTTTCTTGGGCAGGGCATACCGCTTGATTATGCTGGCCTTGTTAAAGGGGCAAGCATGAAAAACAGCGAAAATGTTGCAGAGATTTCTGTCAATCTGACTGACAAACACCATCGTGATGAGCCCTCGTTTCTAATGGTGCAGCGATTAAGAGGGAAGATCAAACAGGCATGTGAATCATTAACTAAAGATACCACTATCAAATTTGTGCAGCAGCCTTCCGGCCCTCCTACGATGGCTTCTATCGTTGTGGAGGTGCATGGTGACAACACGAAAACTACGCAGCGTATCGCGGGCGAAGTGTTTGATGTTTTGGCGCAGACTGAAGGATTGGTTGACATTGACATCATGGCGGATGAGCAGTATGACAAATATGAGTTGATACCCGATAAAGAAAAAATCGCGAGAAGCGGTTTAAGTGTCGAACAGGTCAACAACATTTTATATCTTGCATTTGAAGGGATGGTAATAGCCCATAAAAATGCAAAATATGCACCCGATCAGATACCAATATTTCTTGTTCTTGATGATCAGAGTAAACAAATCTCCAAACCGAGTATTGAAACACTTCAGAGTAAGCTTTCTTCTTTAAATCTAATGAATACAGCAGGAATGATGGTGTCTCTCAGCGAGGTGGTTACAATCAAAAAAGTGAAATCAAATCCGATGATCATGCATAAAAATTTATCCCGTATGGTCAATGTGATAGCGGAGACAGACATGGTCTCACAAGTCTATCCTCTCTTGGATGCACGCTCTATAATGCTTGAAAAGTTTGAAAAAGAGTACAGTATCACTAAAGCAGATTTTTCGACCTATATGTTTGATTTTACGCTTGAAGACAAAAAAACCCACAAGCAATTTCTTATCCGGTGGGATGGTGAGATGAAGGTCACACTTGATACCATTAGAGATCTAGGTGCCGCGTTTATTTCGGCATTGTTACTGATTTTTCTTTTGTTGGTTATCTACTATAAAAGTTTTGTCATAAGCGGCATTGTGCTCTTGGGTTCATTTTTATCGCTTATTGGTGTTATTGTGGGACACTGGGTGGCAAATCTGTTTACATCTGAGACCTTCTTTTTGACAGCTACCTCATTGATCGGTTTTATTGCCCTGATAGGTATCTCGTCGCGAAATTCGCTTTTGCTTATCGATTTTGCAAAGTCTTTAATGCAAAGTGAAGGGATTGAGAAACGCAGTGCCATAGCTATTGCAACCGCAACAAGAGCCAAACCGATTGCACTTACAGCGGTTGCCATTATCCTCGGGTCAGCATTGCTTGCAGGTGATCCTGTCTTTGGCGGATTGGGAGTGGCGCTTATATCGGGTACGGTGGCAGCTGTGTTTGTTTCGCTTCTTTTTGTGCCGGTACTCATGGACAATGCTAAAGCGATGGATTTTGAAAAAAGTGAGGCTGCCTCGGAGCATCAAAGTATTTCAATCACTAGGTAAATGTGTTCAGGTGGCTATATACCGTGTTCTATGGAACTTTTTACCAAGCGTCTGCTATAATCTCCTATTATTTTTAAGGAGCTAAAATGGCTACAATCGGAATGGGCGATATCAAAAAAGGTGCCAGACTGGAAATAGATGGAAACCCGTTTAGGGTAATTGAGTTTCAACATGTAAAACCTGGAAAAGGTGCAGCATTTGTGCGCATGAAGATCAAAAATCTCGGCACAGGAAAAGTCATTGATAAAACAGTACATGCTGGCGATAAATTTGAAGTGCCGGCCCTTGAACAAAAAACCATGCAATATCTTTATGATGATGGTGAATATTTGCAATTTATGGATACCACATCGTATGAGCAGATCGGTTTAACGCATGATCAGGTAGGCAAAGATACGTTTGACTACATGGTAGATGGCATGGAAGCAGATATTCTTTTTCATAATGGCAAAGCGATCTCTGTAGAGATTCCTGATACCTATGTGTATGAAGTTGTACAGACCCCACCAAACTTTAAAGGTGATTCCCAAGGGGGCAAAAAACCTGCTACACTCAATAGTGGTGCGGTGATACAAGTTCCATTTCATATACTTGAAGGCGAGAAAATAAAAGTAAATACAGTTGAAGGTGAGTATTTGGAGAAAGCAAAATAAGACGGACTTCAGATTTCTCTGAATTCTATCTTATGCGTAGTTTTTTAACACAGAGGATTAAGACTCTTTTGTGTTCTCTTCTGTTTTAGGCGTAGTCTCTTCTTTTTTCTGAACCGTTTCTGCCACAACCTCTTTTTGTACTGAAGGCGTATCTTGCAGCATGCTTGTAGCCGCCTCTTTCATCTCTTCCCATACGGTAGCGATATCAGCCTGAACCGTAGTTGTGAGTAGTGTAGCAGCGAGCAGTGTTGTTGTAATCATTTTTTTCATTCTAAAATCCTCTTTATATTTATAGCTTAGTATTATATATAATAATTGATTAAAAAAAACTGTTTTTATATATAAAAAATAATTATATATTTTATTATTTCAAAAAAGTGTATTTTTTTTGAAATACGTATAGGAATTTTGATAGACTATTAAAAACAAAGAAAAAGGAGTTTTGTATGGCATCAGTGTTATTGCCTTTGGCAAAAGGATTTGAAGAGGTTGAGGCGATTGCCTTAATAGATGTGATGCGTCGCGGAGGGATTGAAGTGCAGACTGCTTATCTTGAAGATGCATTTCAAGATGCGCTGGTGCTGGGTGCAAACGGCATCACGGTACAGGCAGATACGTCTCTTAAAAATGTTATAACAGATGATTTTGACATGATGGTTTTACCTGGTGGCTGGGGCGGTACGTATGCATTGGCTGAAAATGCACGTGTGATAGAACTGGTTCAAGAGTTCAAAGCAAAAAAAATAGTCGGAGCCATGTGTGCCGCACCGTTTGTACTGAAAAAAGCCGGTGTGCTGGGTGAGAGTTACACCTGTTATCCCGGTGCCAAAGAGGAGATAGACCATCCTGGCTACAGAGATGATGCCAAAGTGGTGATTGACGGCAATGTGATGACTTCACAGGGACCTGGGACGGCTTTGTGTTTCGGGCTTGCCATCGTAGAACGGCTTGTGGGCAAAGAGAGTATGCAGGCAGTCAAAGACGGTATGCTTTTGGGTTACTGCTAAAAGGGCATCTTTGTAACTGATATCTTTTTTGGGTTCGTGACGTTTTCAATCTAAATTTACCTAAGCTTTGCTATATTAAGACACTCTAAGCAAAGGTCTATTTTATGTCAGAAGAACCCAAACACACACCCCAATTTACCCATCTTCATCTTCATACCGAATACTCACTGCTTGATGGCGCCAACAAGATAAAAGCCCTTGCTCAAAAGATCAAAGAGCAGGGTATGAGCTCTGTGGCAATGACCGATCATGGAAATATGTTTGGCACAATAGACTTTTACAATACCATGAAAAAAGAGGGCATCAAACCGATTATCGGTATGGAGGCCTATCTGCATAACCAAGACGATTTGGGTGATAAAAGTATGCGCCAGCGTTTTCATGTCTGCTTGTATGCTAAAAATCAAACGGGCTATAAAAACCTGATGTATCTGAGTTCAAAAGGCTATATTGACGGGTTTTACTATTATCCGCGTATCAATAAAAAATTACTAGCCGAGTGTTCAGAGGGATTGATCTGTTCCTCTGCGTGTTTGCAGGGTGAGGTCAACTGGCATTTGAATCTTTCAGAGAGAAACGTCAAGTTCGGGGCACAGGGGTACGAGAAAGCCAAAGAGGTCGCTTTGGAGTACAAGGCTATCTTCGGGGATGATTTTTATCTTGAACTGATGCGCCACGGTATTGGGGATCAGCACCGTATCGATCAGCAGATTATCCGTCTTTCCAAAGAGACGGGTATCAAGATTATCGCCACCAACGATACGCACTATACGATGCAAAAAGATGCAGATGCGCATGAGGCATTTATGTGTATTGCGATGAACAAACTTTATGATGATCCCAACCGTCTGCGTCACTCCGTACATGAATTTTATGTCAAATCCCCTCAGCAGATGGCAGAACTCTTTGCTGATATCCCTGAAGCTCTTTCTAACACTCAAGAGATAGCGGACAAATGCAACCTTGAGATAAAATTGGGGGATGCTACCCCGCCAAATTTCAAATTTGCAAGAACACGTGGTGCAGAGTATGGGCTCATGATGCCCGAACCTGACAAAGAGTATTCACTCGAAAATGATAAAGCACTTTTTATTGAAGCCTCTCAAAAAGGGCTTGAAAATCGTCTTAAGATCGTCTCTACAGCGAAACACCAAGAGTATAGAGAGAGACTTGAAGTAGAGATAGAGATTATCAACAAAATGAAATTTCCAGGATATATGCTTATCGTATGGGACTTTGTCGATGCAGCGAAGCAAATGGGCATACCTGTTGGACCTGGACGTGGGTCTGCTGCGGGTTCGCTTGTGGCGTATTCTCTTGGTATTACAGATATTGATCCTATACCGTATGGGTTGCTTTTCGAGCGTTTCTTGAACCCTGAGCGTATCAGCATGCCGGATATAGATATGGACTTTTGTCAGGCAAGACGTCAAGAGATACTTGACTATGTGGTAGAGCGATATGGACGTCATAACGTTGCGCAGATTATCACCTTTGGTAAGCTCCTTGCTAAAGGGGTTATCCGAGATGTGGCGCGTGTACTTGACATGCCTTACTCTAAAGCCGATGCGATGGCAAAACTGATTCCAGATGAGCTTGGCATCGATCTGAAAGCTTCTTATGAAAAAGAACCTAAAATCAAAGAACTTCTAGAGAGTGACCCTCAGGCGAAACGCACATGGGAGTATGCTTTGGCGCTTGAAGGGCTGAACCGAAATGCAGGCACACACGCTGCAGGTGTAGTGATAAGTAACGAACCGCTTTGGCAAAAAACACCTCTGTTCAAACCTACAGGGCTTGACACCCTTGCGACGCAGTACTCCGGTAAGTATGTTGAAGATGTGGATTTGATTAAGTTTGACTTTTTAGGACTGAAGACGCTTACTGTAATAGAAGAAGCACTGCAGTTGGTAGAAAAAAGATATGGCAAGCGTATCAACTTTGTAGAAGAGAACATTGAAGACAAAGCAGTGTACGACTATATCAGTACGGGTGATACACTTGGACTCTTCCAAATAGAATCCGCTGGGATGCAAGAGCTTGCCAAAAAACTGAAGCCAAACGGCTTTGAAGATGTCATTGCGATGCTGGCACTCTATCGTCCTGGACCGATGGAGTCGGGGATGCTTGATGATTTTGTTGAGCGTAAACACGGACGTGCCCAAATCACTTATATCTTTCCAGAACTAGAGCCTATACTTAAGCCCACCTATGGGGTCATTGTTTATCAAGAGCAGGTTATGCAGATCGTACAGACGATTGGCGGTTTTAGTCTGGGTGGTGCAGACTTGGTTCGTAGAGCTATGGGAAAAAAGATCAAAGAAGAGATGGATAAACTCAAAGATGAGTTTGCCCAAGGTGCAAATAATAAAGGATTTGATAGAGACAAAGCTGAAACACTGTTTGATCTGATTGTAAAGTTTGCGGGGTACGGGTTTAACAAGTCCCACTCGGCAGCATATGCGATGATTACGTTTTATACTTCTTACCTAAAACACTACTATCCTACAGAGTTTATGGCAGCGATTTTAACACTGGAGAAAAACAATACCGATAAAGTTGTCAAGTATGTTGATGAGCTCAAGCGTATGGGTATCAAGCTTCTTCCACCAGACATTAACAAGTCAGGGTTGATGTTTGAAGCACGCAGCATAGAAGGTGAAGAGGTCGTTATGTTTGGTATGGGTGCAGTTAAAGGTGCCGGAGATATCGCCATCAATTCTATGCTTATGGCAAGAGGTGAAGAGGAGTTTAAAGACTTTTCAGATTTTGTTTCACGCATTGACTCAAGCAAGGTAAACAAAAAAGTCATAGAATCACTCATAAAAGCTGGTGGATTTGACAGTTTTGGATACAGTCGACAAGCGCTTTTGATGCAGATAGAAGAGATTATAGAGACAGCCAAAAAAGCAGGAGATGCCAAAAAGCAGGCTGTGGGTTCTTTGTTTGGCGGAGATGAAGGGATGACCTCAATTGTCTTGGAACTTGCACATATGCCAGAGTTTGAAGCTATGCAGATTCTGGAGATGGAAAAAGAGTCGTTAGGCTTTTATGTCTCAGGACATCCTCTGGACAAATACAGAGAAACATTGGGTAGCATCAACTACACGCTCAGTTCAGAGATAGAGGATCTTGCAGACGGTTCAGAAGCACTTTTGATAGGAAAAATTGAAAGTATCACCGAGAAGATAAGCAAAAAAGGCAACAAGTTTGGCATTGCCAACGTAATGGACTTGCATGGCAATATCGAATTGATGCTTTTTGAAAATAAACTGAAAGAGCTTGAAGAAGATTTAGATATCACTAAGCCTATAGCCTTTAAGGTTAAGATAGGCAAGGATGGAGACTTTACGCGTATGACTATACTTAAAATAGAATCTCTTAAAGATGCAAAAAAAGAGAAAGTGAAAGTTAAAAAAGAAGAAAAACATACACCTGAACCAGAACAGCCCCCGCTTATCTTGGCGCTCAAGCTAATGCCGGATGCAAAAATAGTAGAAGAATTGATGTGTCTGGTTGAAAAGTATCCGGGCAAACGTCCTTTGGAGCTGCATATAAAGTCCAAACTTGCAGATGTGATTATTGAGTCGAAGATGAGAGTGAGCGAATTAATCCTTCCAGAAGCCAAAGAGCTTGGTGTGTATCTTGAAGAGACGATAGTGATTGAAAATTAAATTGAGTAAAGCGGAAAAAACAGGCATGGAAGAGAGTCAGGATGAAAAAGCATTTAGGCTTTTAGAGGAGTCTGTAGATCGTGCCCGAAGCGCTCTTCAGAAAACAAAGCATTTTCAACCTTTTTTACTGTTACTAAATGACAAGGGTGCATTGGAATTTTTTGACAATCAAGAACAGGATAGCGTCCAAAGTTATGCCTTGCTTGAAGAGGTACTGAAGGTACGCATGAGTGAAAATGACATTGAGGTATTGGTGTTGGCAGTAGATACACATATGCCTGAAACGTTTGCCAAAGATACGCCTAGCGCGATACGGTTACACTTAGAAGAAAAAAGTCAGATTAAAAATAAAATAGGTGCACGATTTATTTATCTTCCATATGAACTCTGCAGTAATGGTGAAGATGAGTCGTTTGTGAGGCTTAAGACACCTATGGCAGTAGGCTTGAGGGCAGAATATATCATTCATTAGCATAGTGTGGTATAAATCGGACAAAATATGTGTAGTATTGAAACAAATAAATAATATAACTTTTTAGTAACATATTGTTTCAATTATCTAATAATGAAAAAGTGTTACTATATTGTTACATTAAATTAAATGAAGGAATATAAAATGTCAAAATTACCAAAAATCATATGGTCAAAAATAGATGAAGCGCCAGCTTTGGCTACGTATTCATTGCTACCAATCGTTAATGCGTTTACACAAGCTGCAGGTGTTGAAGTAGTTGAGAGTGATATTTCTCTTGCAGGAAGAGTACTTGCAGCTATGGGTCTTGCTGAAGATGAGTTGTCTAAACTAGGTGAGGTTGTTTTACAGCCAGATGGAAACATCATTAAACTTCCAAACATTTCAGCTTCTGCAGGTCAACTTAAAGATTGTATCGCTGAGCTTCAAGGTCAAGGTTACGATATTCCTAACTACCCTGAAAACCCGACAACTGATGAAGAAAGAGCGATTCAAGCGAAATATGCTACTTGTTTAGGAAGTGCAGTTAACCCGGTACTCAGAGAAGGAAACTCAGACAGACGTGCTGCTAAAGCGGTTAAAAGATTTGCACAAAAAAATCCACACAAACTCAGAGCATTTGCTGAAAACTCAAAAGCATATGTTGCACATATGGAAGGCAAAGGTGATTTCTACGGAAATGAAAAATCTGTAACGCTTGATAAAGACCAAAAAGTGACAATCGCGCTTAACGGCAATGTATTGAAAACGATTGATGGTGTTGCAAGTGAAGTGCTTGATGGTACTTTTATGTCAGTAGCTTCACTGAGAACTTTCTATAAAAAAACAATTGAAGATGCAAAAGCAAAAGGTCTTATCTGGTCACTTCACCTTAAAGCAACGATGATGAAAATATCTGACCCAATTATGTTTGGTCATGCGTTTGAAATCTTCTTTGCAGATGTATTTGCAAAATATGCAGATACATTTAAAGAAGTTGGTGTAAATCCAAACATGGGTATGTCAGATTTGGAGAAAAAAATCAAAGGTCACGCTAAAGAGGCTGAAATTAAAGCAGCATTCCAAGCAGTGGTAGATAGTGATGCACCAAAAATTGCTATGGTTGATTCTGATAAAGGTCAAACAAACTTCAATGCATCAAATGATGTGATTATTGATGCTTCTATGCCTGTAGTGGTAAGAGAAGGTGGTAAACAGTGGGACAGAACTGGTGCTGCACTTGAGACGGTTGCTGTTGTTCCTGACTCTACTTATGCGATGTTCCATGCTGAGATGGTAGCAGATTGTGTGAAACACGGTCAATACGATGTAGCAACAATGGGTACAATGCAAAATATTGGTCTTATGGCTCAAAAAGCTGAAGAGTACGGTTCTCACCCAACTACATTTGAACTAAGTGAAGCTGGAACAGTAACTGTAACGGCTGAAGACGGTACAGTATTGATGAGTTTTGAGTGTGAAGCAGGTGATATCTGGAGAATGTCTCGTGTTAAAGACATCCCAATCAGAGACTGGGTAAGATTGACTGTTGAGAGAACAAGAATTGAAGGTATCCCTGCGGTATTCTGGTTAGATGCAAACCGTGCACACGATGCAGAGTTAATCAAAAAAGTGCAAGCATACCTAAAAGAGTATGATACAACAGGATTAGATATTCAATTCATGAACGTAACAGATGCAACACGTTTTACCAATACACGTATCCGTGAAGGTAAAAACACCATCGCTGTAACAGGTAACGTATTACGTGACCACTTGACAGATATGTACCCGATCCTAGAGCTTGGAACATCAGCTAAAATGCTTTCAATTGTTCCATTGCTTGCTGGTGGCGGATTGTATGAGACTGGTGCGGGCGGATCTGCTCCTAAACACGTGGATCAATTTTTGGCTGAAGGTCACCTAAGATGGGATTCACTAGGTGAGTTCTTGGCGTTGGCTGAATCTTTGAGATTTATCGGTCAAAAACATGACGATGCTAAACTCAAAGTATTGACTGAAGCATTGGATGAAGCAAATAACGGCTATCTTGACAACTCTAAAGAGCCAGGAAGAAAAGTAGGTGAGCCAGACAATAAAGCGTCTCACTACTATTTGGCACAATACTGGGCAGAAGCACTTGCAAAAGGCTCAAACGCTGAATTGGCTGCAAAATTTGCTCCCGTAGCAACAGCACTTAAAGAGAACGAAGCGAAGATTATGGAAGAGCTTCTTGCAGTAGAAGGCAAACCGCAAAACGTTGGCGGATATTTCCATCCAAATGACGAATTGGCTTCAAAAGCTATGAGACCATCTGCAACACTTAATGCAATTATTGATGCTATCTAAGTAGGTATTTTGCAAACATTGTACTTTTTTTGTACAATGTTTGTGCCTAAAATACATTAAAAATTTGGTATGCTATGCATTCATCAGAATAATATTCTGAGCACTTCTTGATTATCTAGTGTAAAAAGATACTTTTAACATAGGGTTGATGTAGCCTCTTCTATCGCAAGGCATAATTGATCACATAAGTAATGACTTATGTTTTGCTCGAGGTCCCCTATAATTCTCACACAATAAGGATTGTAATGATGGTAAAAAAAGGTAAAAAAGTAACGGTTATTGGCGCAGGAAACGTAGGTGCAACGGTGGCTTATATTTTGGCGATGAACGGTGCATGTCACCATGTAGTGCTTAGAGACAGAAATACGGAGATAGCCAAAGGTAAAGCACTGGACATGTCTCAAGCAGCCAATGCCGCAAGATCCCACACGATTGTATCTGTTGCGGAAGAAGCGGAAGGTATTGCAGATTCAGATGTGGTAGTCATTACTGCAGGGAGCCCTAGATTGCCAGGTATGAGCAGAGATGATTTGTTGATGATCAATGCAGAGATCACCAAGGAGGTCATCCAAGATGTAAAAAAATACGCACCTGATTCGATCATCATTATGGTTTCTAATCCTCTTGATGTGATGACCTATGTCGCACTGAAAGAATCAGGATTCCCAAAAGAGAGAGTGGTTGGTATGGCAGGTATTTTGGACTCAGCTAGAATGGCGCACTTTATTTTCGAAAAAATCGGTTACGGTTCAGGGCAGATACGTGCTTCAGTCATGGGAGGGCACGGTGATGATATGGTGCCGTTACCAAAGTTTTCAACCGTTGCAGGTGTACCTTTGACCGATATTTTATCTGAAGACGAGATCAGCGAAGTGGTAGAAAGAACCAAGCACGGCGGGGCTGAGATCGTTGGGTACCTCAAGACAGGTTCTGCGTATTATGCGCCTGCAAAATCTACTGCGATCATGGTA
>JAABRH010000041.1 GCA_011391015.1 Sulfurovum sp. | reverse complement strand
TGGAGCGATGTCTTTACTGGCAAAACGCTGGGCTTCCTCTTCGAGGTTCTCGACATTAAAGAGTCTGCCATAGGGGTAATGCATCATCACATCACCCTCAAGCAGTTTAAAGAAATTTGGTTGAGACTTAGTACCTTTGAGTGAGCCTATCGGCAAATTCAATACCTGCTCCGTCTCTTCCTCTGTAAATTTCTCAAGCAGATGATTGATCTCCATACGTTTAGAGAGCCAGAGGTTAAAGAGATAGCTTTGGTAAGACCCCATCAGGAACTCTTTGGTTTTTTTGTCGCGTATCTTGAGTGTGCCTTCACAGAGTTTTTTGCCGTCTTCCCAGTTGTTGCCATCGGTTCCAAAACGCTGATTGCCAAAATAGTTCGGAACACCGTTGGCTTTGATCCACTTCAGAACAGAGTCCAGTTTGTCTTTTTGCACCCCCAGAACCTTTTTAAGACGGATATTAAAACGGTTGCCTTTGAGGTGTCCGACACGTATCTTGTTATTGTGGCGCGTGGTCGAGAGTATCTTGATCTTATCGTGGCTAAAGGCGCTCATCTGCTCCTCAAATTTCGCAGGCAAAGAGATGTACTGTATGGTCATGGCGTACTTGTCTTTGAGCCCTGCGTACCCCATTTCACGGCGTGGGATGCCCACATGATTGGAGAGCACTTCCAGCATCTCCCATGTGGTCAACTCTTTTTTGCGTACCTGAAGCACCAGATGCTCCCCCTCACCCGTAAATTCATAGAGTGGTATCTCTTCCACGGTAAAGTCACGGGGACTCGGGCTAAAAACAAATTCATTTTTTATATTTAGCGGATAAATGAGGTTCATGGGCTACTTTCTGTTTAGATAGAAGTATTTTAGCGCAAAGGTGATTAAGGTGTATGTGGGATGCTACATAAGATTTTGGGTTACCCCAAAATCTTATGTGCAGGTATGCGGAGGTTAATCTAAAGTATTTTAGCTATTTGAACGTAGCAATATACGCTGCAAGCACTTCCAACTCTGCATCACTCATATCTTTCACTTGACCTTGCATCAGCATGCCCATACCAGATATATTGACTGTGCCGGCTTTATATCCTTTGAGCTTAGTTACCAATGTCTCTTGACTTTGTCCTGCAAGAACAGCAGATTTGCCCAGTGCTTTTGTTTTACCGTCTATGCCGTGACATGAAATACATTTGCCATACAGTGCACTATCTACTTTTGCAGCAACCGATCCCGCGACTTCTTCTGCGCCCTCTTTGACTTTTTGGGAAACTTCTTGGGTTTTTTCTTTCGTTTTTTCTGCTACATCAGAAACAACCTCTTTGGCTTTTTCAACGGTTTGTACAGCTATTTCTTGTGTCTCTTGTGTTTGCTCTTTGGCTTTTTCATTACAACCTGCAAGCATAACTGCCGCAACAGTCAGTGAGGCTAGGATAGATGTTTTCATTGTATTCCTTTTTGATTTATGATTTGATAGAGACACTCAAGCCTTAAGCCTGAACTCCCATACAGCTTTTGATGTATGCAACCACTTAAGTATCAAATGCTAGCGATGATGTCAACTCATCCATACAGGCTCATCATAAATCTAAGCCGGCATCGTCGCTTCACTTTGCTCTGAACGAACAAGCGTTTCGATATCTTAAGGGGACCCGCAGATTGTTTTTTACGATTAAAAATACTATCAGCAAAAAAGCACCACATACACTATGATATTAACACACTATTTTACTACAATATTATAACTTCGCAATAACCTATACATATTTTTATTCTGAACCATTGAATTACGGTTTATTTCTTGAAACTGTCAAGAATGTATCGCCAAAACCTTTTGACCAAAAAGCCAAAGTAGGCTTTTTACCATCAAAGTGTATAATTCATCTATAAATTAGTCAAATAAAAATTGGGATGAAACTATGCTGGAAATTATCGTTGCGGGCATCGGGATCGCTACCATTTTAAACCTTTTACTCAAGAAGTTTCATATCCCGACCATCATCGGCTTTATCATTACAGGTACGGTACTGACCTATGGTTTTGATCTTCAAGATGCCAAAAATTCACATGATTTGAAACTCATAGGCGAATTTGGCGTTGTGTTTCTGATGTTTACCATCGGTTTGGAGTTTTCGGTCAAACATTTGCTCCATATGAAAAAAGAGGTTTTTTTGTACGGTGGGCTGCAGGTTGTGCTCAGTACGGTACTCATCTCCCTTATTGCGTTTCATGCTTTTGGATTGCCCGAAAAAGCCTCACTCATCATCGGTGCTGCCTTGGCACTCTCTTCTACGGCTATCGTACTCAAACTGCTCAATGCCAACGGTGACATCAACCAAGAGTACGGGCAGCGTGCATTAGGGATCTTGCTGTTTCAGGATATCGCCGTTATTCCGATTTTACTGATGATCACCATGTTCTCTACCCATGATATTCCCGTCAATACACTCTTGATACAGACCTTTATTGCAGCACTTGTTTTGATAGTAGGGCTATGGTTTACAGGTAAATATCTTTTGCAGCCTTTTTTGTACGAAGTTACCAAAGTCAATTCACCTGAGATTTTTATAGGGTCTATTTTGTTTTTGGTTCTTTTGGCATCAAGCGTCGCACACCTTATGGGGTTTTCGTACTCTTTGGGGGCTTTTTTAGCAGGGATGCTTATCGCAGAAACACGGTACAAACACCAGATTGAAGCAGACTTGATTCCATTTAGGGATTTGCTTTTAGGTATATTTTTTGTTACGGTGGGTATGCAGATTGATTTTAGCATCATCTCTGAACATGTGTTAAGTGTATCACTTGTGCTTGTCGGTCTTATCTTTCTTAAGGTCACGCTTATTTTTGCACTCTTGCAGTTTGCCACATCAAAAAGAGTGGCACTCAAAAGTGCGCTTTCACTTTTTCAGCTCGGAGAGTTCGGTTTGGTTGTATTTGAACTTGCCAGCGCCAAAAACCTCATAGACAACTCAACTTCACAAGTGCTTATTGTGGTGATCATCTTGTCGATGCTTCTGACACCTTTTTTACTCAGACACATTTCCGCTCTGACTGATTTTCTGATGCCCCCATCACACACCGACATACACACTTTGCCCCGCCCTCACAAAGAGTACAGCAACCATGTGATTCTCATAGGGTACGGAAGACTGGGAAAACATCTTGCTAAACTGCTTGAGCGAGACGGATACGAGTATGTTGTGGTGGAACAAAACATACAAACGGTTAAACAAGCTCGTAAATTAGGTACACCCATCATCTTTGGCAATGCAGCACAAAGACACATCCTTGAAGCTCTCAACATCCACCAATCACTCTCAGTAGTCATCTCTTTAGGCAACAATGAAAAACTCTACCTGGTCTGTGAAGCCATCATGCAAATAGCGCCAGAAGTAAAAACCGTCGTAAAAGTCAACAGTTTTCTGGAAAAAGAGATGCTGCTAGAGCTAGGCTTGACTCACATCATCGTCGAGACTGAAGAGACTGCCATGGGTATGTACCACGAAGCACTACAAATATAAACATATTCATTCCATGTGTAGTTGATAAAATTGATGATATGTTACACCATTTCAACAATGCCATCTCTGCCCAGACGATAAACATCAAAGTCATTAGCAATAAAAACTTTGCCTTTGTAGCTCTGCTTTATTTCTTCATAGATAAGATCTATATCAAGCATATTATTTTTATTATAACGAGGATTAATATGGTTGACAATAAGGTTTTTAACACTCTTTTCCTGTATCTCTTCACCAAGTACTTTTGCTGTAGTATGTAAAACTTTTACAGTTAAATTATCATATACTTCCTGTGTATAGGTACACTCATGCACTAAAAGATCCAGATCCTCCAGATATTTGTCCAAGACAGCAGGCGAACTGTTATCCCCGGCTATGATCAATCTTCTGCCAATGATCGGTTCGAGCATAAATGCTTTGGGGTCAAACTCTTTACCCCGAAAGCTGATAGGCATTCCTTTTTTAAGTTTTGCATAAAACGGTGACGGCTCCATTCCCATGGCTTTTAGTTTTTTTACATCGAGTTTGTCACTAATGTCATTTTCCTCAATATAAAATGCAAAACTTTCTATCGAGTGCACCAGAGGCAAAACAGTCAATGAAAATTTGTCAAATACAAACATCTCGTTTACTTCAAACTCAATAATCTTCAGAACATATCCCAGGTGCTCTGAAGAAATATCCAGAGCACCTTCCAAAAATATTTTAATCCCTTTGGGACCGTAAATACTCAAAGGTCTCAGTACCGCATCGATTTTTTTTGTAGCCAGAAGTCCCGGAAGTCCATAATAATGGTCACCATGAAGATGAGTGATGAAAATAGTGTCAAGTTTGCCTATATAAAGATGGCTTCGTATAATCTGATGCTGTGTTGCCTCCCCACAGTCAAAGAGGTACCACTTGTTATCTTGGTCAAATTCCAATCCAAGTGCAGACACATTTCTTTCTATCGTTGGTTTTCCGGCACTCGTACCTAAAAATGTCAATTGCAACTTTTCCTCCCTTTTCTACCTATATATATTATTTAATCAGATATAAATTAAGCACTTTCTTTCCAAACTTGACAAAAGCAACATAACCCAAAAAACATAAAGTAGAAAGACAGAAACTACTCTATTTAGTTATTATACTGACAATATTGAGAGAAAGTGAATATTCGAGTTATAATGGTTTGAGTCTTACAGGATATGCTATACTTTATTTTTACAACCATCTGTTACGATCTTAAAAACGAAATTTTTGAGAGGAAGAAAGTATGAAAGCTTTGATCATCAGTGCAGATCTTTTTGAAGATTCTGAGTTAAAAACACCTTATGAATATCTTCTGAAAATAGGCATAAGTGTAGATATAGCATCCTTAAAAAAAGGCACCATCATCGGGAAACATGGATTTAGTGCAGATGTCACAATGATATTGGATGAAGTAGATCCAAAGCAATACGACATACTTATTCTTCCTGGAGGCAAAGCGCCTGCTTCGATACGCAAAGAGCCAAAAGCATTAGAGATAGCACGATACATTTTTGAGCATAACAAACTTGTGGCAGCCATATGTCATGGTCCGCAGATACTGATCTCAGCTGGCTTAATGAAAGGAAGAGTTGCTACAGGCTATAAAAGCATTGAACAAGAGTTAAGAGATGCAGGTGCTATATATCATGATATGGAAGTGGTCACAGATGGTAACCTGATCACTTCCAGACAGCCTTCTGATCTCAATGCTTTTATGAAATCAATCAAGCAGTATTTATACAATGAAGCCACCAAAAAATAATCATTTACCGAAGTTTATCGCTGACTGTCATTTGGGGAAACTGGCCAAGTATTTGCGAGTGATGGGCATTGACACTCTTTTCTTTCCGCATATAGAAGATGACGCACTGATTGTTATAGCCAATAATGAAAACAGAACCATTCTTACAAGAGATCGCACTCTTTCACAGCGCAAAAATGCGCCTGTATTGTTTTTGGCATCCAAAGAGACTGATGCACAGCTCAAAACACTTATAAAACATTATGGATTAAAAGAATATCTTGCTCCTTTTAGGCGCTGTATCGTCTGCAATACCCCACTGAAAGTCATTGAAAAAGAGCATATCCTAGACAGACTTCCCGAAAAAGTCATAAAGCATTTCAACTATTTTGAGTACTGCTCCACCTGTGATAAGGTTTACTGGCAGGGAGACCACTACCGGCATATGATGGAATTTTTGGAGCAGGTGCTAAAAGAGTTTTGAGAAAATTGTTTTGAAGCACAACATATTGTAACAGCACGTTGTTATCTAGCCCCGTCAAATCTCTTCGTATTCCAATTCAAAATGATATTCAGAAAAGTTTCTTTCGAGCATTTGTTCGATCTTCTCACGGTACTGTGCTGATTTAAGAGGATTTGGAGAGAGAAAGACAAAAGCGATATCGGCTTCTTTGGCATACTCTCCGCTGATATCCATCACAGAAAGATTAAATGCTTTAAGCTTATCTTTCATGCTGTTGGTAACGCTTCTACGTCCTTTGAGTGACTGGATATAAGGCAGCTCCAAATGCAAGATACAACTACAGATAATCATGGGTTATTTTTTGTTTGTTTTTACTGACATGCATTTTAAAAATAAATATCTCTAAATCGCAACAGTGGTACAGTTTGCCAGCACTAAATAGCTGTATCATTCGTTTCCTCCAAAATTAGACAATTATCAATAATGTCTTTTAATGCATGATATTCCATCTGATGTGCTTTGGCTACAACTTTCTGCGTTACAATCCCACCTTGGTTCTTGCTATAGGATTTACTCTTAATCGCTCAAGAGGTATGGGTTCAGAACTTTTTTCACATATTCCAAAAGTTCCATTTTTTATTTTTCCAAGTGCATGGATAGTCTCTTCTCGCTCATTCTCCTGACGATGCAAAATAGTATTATCTTTTTCGCTAAGACTATGAAGAGAGGCAAGATCTTCCATGTCATTTATCCCGTCATCAGTGCCCACACTGTCCAACTCCGATCGAAGCTGTACGATATTTTCCTCAATCTGTTCTAATCTTTTTTTTAGTATTTCTTCAAACTCATTAAAATTCAGATCATCCCTTTTTTGCATCATTCATCCTTTTTATTAATTTATCGCACTCGACCTATGATACATACACCAAGACATCGCTGGATGCCTCTCTTAAAATATAGGCCGCCACACTTCCCAGTAAGGCATTGAGTCCTGCTGTACCTTTTGAACCTACGACCGTAAGCGTAAAAGTCTCTTTACTGATGTATTCCAGCAGGGTAGCTTTAAGATCAAGATCTGCATCGATCACTTTTCCTTTTTTAACGCCAACTTCTTTCATAAATGCTTTCATATCATCTTTGGCAACTTTTTTTGCAACAGGGTTAAACTGAGACAGATCACGACCCACCAGTGCATACGGTCCTTCGAAATAGATGGTTTCAAAGACATTGACCACGTTCAATTTTGAAGAAGGGAAAATGGTTTTTGCGAACAAAATGCTCTCTCTTGAAGCTGCCTCAAAATCTGTAGGTGCTACGATATTCTCATAGGCTTTTTTTGCACTGTTTTTTACAACCAAAACAGGAATATGACTTTTATGCGCTACTTTTTGCGCTGTCGTGCCCAAAAAACCTTTTCGTCCCTTTTTCTTACTGTGCGCACCTATGACCATCATGTCAGCTTTATGCAACGCTGCTTCATAAAGCAGTATATCTTCAGCTCTTCCCTCTTTCACAAAAAGTTTATACGGTACTTTTGTTTTGGTATTGAGTGCCTGTATCTTTTTTTCTATCATACTTTCAATACCACTTTTATCGACTGAAATCTCACCCGAGTTATAATATGTTGGCATCGCCAGCCAAGGTATAGGTATGGCATGTACAACAAACAAATCTGTCTGATTCTCTGCTGCAATCTGCAATGCTCTTTTGAGCACATTATCGGATTTTTCAATCACATCCAATCCTACAAGAATCCTATGAATTTTTTCCATTTTCTACCTCTTTCTATGGCAATACCAATGCAACATGGCATATATACTATTTTACTGCACAAACATTAACAAAGTAATGCTAAAAGGTCAATAGCACAGTTTTAAGCAGCTGCATTGTTGCATCGCTTCGCTATGCTATAATACTTAGAAAAAGAGGGACTTGCGTGCTGATATCACATAAAATAGTCTATGGTATTTATCTTGCCGTATGGGGCACCATGGCGATCAATCCCAAATACCCGCAGGATTGGCTCCTTGAAAATGTGCTGATCTTTATCTTTTTTCCTTTTATTGTCTGGATGGATACTAAGCATCGCTATACACTTTGGAGCATTGTTTTTCTGCTTCTTTTTGCTAGCTTACATTCTTTGGGATCACATTATACCTATGCCGAAATGAAGCATTTTGATGTGATTACACAGTTTTTTGGCTTTGAAAGAAACCACTTTGACCGTCTGGTGCATTTTCTTTTTGGCTTGCTTACTTTTAGGATGCTATTTGAAATGATCAGCAACGCTGCAACAACAATGAGGGCTGCTTTGCTCTTTACTTTTACGATGATTGTTTTCATCTCTACCAGCTATGAAATGCTTGAATGGCTCGCAGCGATGGTGTTGCATCCGGAGCTTGGTATGGCTTTTTTGGGTACACAGGGAGATGTATGGGATGCACACAAAGATACCACTTTGGCGATGACGGGTGCGCTCATTAACATAGCTTTTTATAGAAGTTACGCAGCTCTATGGCGATTGAGACACTCAAAGACTTTGTGACTTACAGACCCAACGCTTTTTTTGTCTGTTTTACAATCCGTCCGTCATCATCTGCAAGATAAACATCTCCCTTGTCATCAAACGCGATACCTTCCCATGCACCCTCACCTAGTTTGATTTTTTGTACCGATTTGTTCTTTTTGATATCATAGACTATCAACACATCTTCTTTGTCACTGACCATATACAAATACCCCTCATGTAAAGTAAGTCCTGCCGTATCGGCTAGATGGTGTTCTATGACGTCCACAACTACTGAAGCATTCTGTGTAAGTTCTACTACTGTAATGAAAGATTCTTTTTTGTTTTTGGACTGCTTGGCAAGATAGACAGTGTTTCCTACTTTGGCAATACCTTCTACACCTGCTTTTTTGGCAAATAACTTAAGAGACTTACCCCCATACTTGTCATCTATAGGCATTTCTTTTGTTGCACCTGTATTTGTATCAACTAATAATAGTCCCTTGTTTTCAAGTGCAAATAGTGCGGTATCCTTTTGGCAGACCACTCCTTCAAGATCATACTTCCCCAACAAGATATGGCGTAGTATCTTCCCCTCTGTGTCAATCTCATAATAGCTGCCCTCGTCATTGGCAACTATCAGCGAATTGGTTGAAGCACAATAATCAATGCCTGAGGCTTCAGGAATCTTTGATATCACTTCTCCTGAGGGTTCCGAACAACCGATACACCATAAACCTACAATGCAAGCCCCAATCTTATATTTCATCATTATCCTCCAAATTCTTGACCCAGTCTCAAAATTCCTGTCTGCAGCACCTTTTTTTTAAAGGCAACTTCTTCAATCTCTTTGTAGTGAAATCCGCCTTCTTCATAACATACTACGGCATTTTTTCTTCCTTCAAGCAACCCGTCTATCGCATAAGTTACAAAGTCAAACGCCATCAGTCTGTCATATACCGTAGGATTGCCACCACGCTGTATGTGACCCAAAACGACTACTCGGGACTCTATGCCTATCTCTTCTTCAAACCATGATGCAACTTCTTCAGCATTACCCAAAGCTTCACAAACGAGTGCAATAAAATAGGTTCTGCCATTTTTCATCTGCCTTTTAAACGATTTTGCATAACGATCCAAATCATAGGGAATCTCAGGCACTAAACACATCTCCGCACCTGAAGTCAGCGCAGAGACAAGTGTCAGATAGCCACACTCTCTTCCCATGGTTTCTATCACAAAAGCTCTGCTAAAGGATGAAGCGGTATCTCGTACAGAATCAATTGCATACTTAATCACATTGAGTGCTGTATCTACGCCAAGGCAGTACTGTGTACCTGCTATGTCGTTGTCGATAGTTGCAGGGATACCGCTAAACCTTATCTCTTCACTTTCATTACTTAAAAGCTGCATTCCCTTAAAAGACCCGTCTCCACCCAGTACTATCACATAGCTAATGTCATGGTGTTTGAGATTCTCAAGCGCCTGCTTACGATACCTTAACTCCATAAAACGTTGGAACGCGAAGAGCGTATCTTTGTGCCGCCATGAGAGATGATACCTGCAACATCGCCGTAGCCTGCCGGGTAGATCTTGTTGTCTATGAGTCCCTCGTATCCATTTTCGACAAAATAGGGAGTGAGTCCTTTGGCTATGGCGTACTCGACAAAGCGTTTTAGTGCAGCATTCATCCCCGAAACATCGCCTCCGGAGCAAAGTATGGCTATATTTTTCATGTGTACCTTTTATGTGTTCATGGTAAAAAATTATAACATTAAAAAATGTCTCACATCAGTGTATAATACAATTTAAAGGTGTAGCATGAAAAAAGAACCAAAAGAGTTAGAAAAAATCAAAGCCATACTAAATGACCCCAGTTTTGAAGTGGCAGAGAATGACAAAATCTTTCTTTACTCCGATGATGCCAGAGGAGTAAGGCTTCAGCTTGATTATCTCAAAGCAGAAGTCAAGATGAAACAACAAGGTATAGAGCACACGATTGTAGTTTTTGGAAGTGCACGCATTGTCGAGTTTGATACGGCAATGAAAGAACTGAACAGGATCCAAAAAGAATTGCAAAAATCTCCACATTCTGAGGAACTTTTAGGCTCACTGAAAAAAAGCGAGAGTATGGTGAGAAAAAGTCATTACTATGACGAAGCTCGAAAATTCGGACAATTGGTCGGAATGAGCGGCAAAAGCCCAGATGACTGTCATGTAGCTCTTATGACAGGCGGAGGCCCTGGCATCATGGAGGCAGCAAACCGTGGTGCGCAGGATGTCGGCGCAAAATCTATAGGACTCAATATAGAGCTGCCTCACGAACAATTTCCAAACCCATACATCACCCCCGAACTCTGTTTTCAGTTTCACTACTTTGGTATACGAAAACTTCATTTTTTACAACGTGCGAAAGCACTGGTTGTATTTCCGGGCGGCTTTGGAACTATGGATGAGCTATTTGAAGTACTAACGCTAATACAAACACTAAAAACACCCTGTATTCCTATTGTATTAATAGGAAAAACGTATTGGAAACGTGTCATAGATTTTGATTTTCTGCAAGAAGAAGATGTCATTGCTCCTGAAGACATCGCCATAGTGACCTATGCTGATACTGCTGAGGAAGCATGGAACACTATCATTCTCTGGCACAAAGATAACAATACACCTCTGTTTTAACTTGTAGCAGTAAAACAAAAAGCACCATTACGCTATAATCGCGACAATATCATCACATAGGACCTTGCTATGAGCGAAACGACAGAAAAAAAAGCAACATATGACCCAAAAGTTGTAGAAGATGCCTACTATAAGATCTGGGAAGAACGCAGTTATTTTGAAATAGACGGAAACAAGCGTATTCAAGAAACAGAAGAAAATGGCAATATAAAAACCTTTTCTATCATGATGCCTCCACCCAATGTCACAGGCTCTTTACATATAGGACACGCTCTCACTTTCACCCTGCAAGATATCATCACACGATTTAAACGTATGGATGGCTTTAAAACACTTTGGCAACCAGGAACCGACCATGCAGGGATTGCCACCCAAAACATCGTAGAAAAACAACTCTTAGCAGAAGGCACAAGCAAAGAAGAGCTTGGACGCGAGAAGTTTTTGGAACGTGCATGGCTGCAAAAAGAGACCAGCGGCGGCAACATCGTCCATCAGATGCGAAAACTGGGTGTAACACCTGCATGGAAGCGTGAACGTTTCACCATGGATGAAGGACTCAAAGAAGCGGTCAAAGAAGCCTTTGTTCAACTCTATGATGAGGGGATGATTACCCAAAACAACTACATGGTCAACTGGTGTACCCATGACGGCGCACTCTCAGACATCGAAGTTGAACACGAAGAGGTTAATGGCAAGTTTTACACCATGATCTACAAATTTGCTGATGGAAGCGGCGCGGTTGAAGTAGCAACCACCAGACCAGAGACCTATTTTGGCGATACTGCCATCATGGTACACCCAGATGATGAACGCTACACAGACATCGTAGGCAAAGAAGTGTTTCTGCCTCTGACAGACAGAAAAATAAAAGTCATCACCGATAGCCATGTCGACATGAGCTTTGGTACGGGTGTAGTAAAAGTCACCCCGGCACACGACCAGAACGACTACGCTGTAGGAAAACGCCATGATCTGGAGTTTATCAAAGTCTTTGATGAAAAAGGTATCCTCAACAGCTACTGTGGGGAATTTGAAGGACTGGAGCGTCTTGAGGCTCGCCCCATCATTGTAAAAGCACTTGAGAATGCAGGACACATCGTCAAGATAGAAGAGCACACGCATCAGGTAGGTCACTGCTACCGCTGTAAGAACATCGTAGAGCCTTACATCTCTCAGCAGTGGTTTTTGAGTGAGAAGATAGCCGAGAACTCCATCAAAGAGACCAAAAAACACAACAACTTCCACCCTGCTCACTGGATCAACTCCTACACCGCATGGATGGATGAACTGCGTCCGTGGTGTATCAGCCGGCAGTTGTGGTGGGGACACCGCATCCCTGTGTTTAGCTGTAAGACTTGCGACCATCAATGGGCAGATAAAAATGATGAGCCTGAAGCCTGTCCAAAATGCGGTGCAGATAAAATGATACAAGACCCCGATGTACTGGATACATGGTTCTCTTCAGCTTTATGGGCGATGAGTCCTTTGGGATGGGGCAATAACGGTAAACTGAGCGAACTTTACAATGACAGTGATATGGCAGATTTCTACCCGAATTCACTGCTTATTACAGGGTTTGACATCATGTTCTTCTGGGTAGCGCGTATGATGATGATGGGTGAGCACTTCACAGGAAAACTTCCCTTTAAAGACATCTATATGCATGCACTGGTGCGTGATGAGTTTGGCGCTAAGATGTCTAAGTCTAAAGGCAATGTCATCGACCCATTGGACATGGTAGAAGAGCATTCTGCAGACATCATCCGTTTCACCTTAGCCTACTTGGCTGTACAAGGGCGTGACATCAAACTAGGTGCGAAGAACCTTGAGCAGTTTAGAAACTTTACGAACAAGCTCTACAATGCGAGCAACTATCTGCAACTCAATGTCGATACTTTTGCTGACCTTAAAGATGTTCAGATCAAAACACCGCTTGGGCGTTATATGCAAAGCCGTCTGAGCGTAGCTGTAGAAGAGATAAGAGCGGCGCTGGAGAGTTATAAATTTAACGAAGCGGCAAGCATCATTTATAGATTTGTATGGACTGAGTTTTGTGACTGGGGTATCGAGTACTCCAAAGCAGACAAAGAGAGTGTTGCCGAACTGGGTTCGATTTTTAAAGAGACCCTGAAAATGGTTTCACCATTTATGCCGTTTATCGCAGACCATTTGTACCATAAGCTTTCAGGAACAAGCCTCGAGGAAGGAGCGTCACTCATGGTGATGCACTTTCCTAAAGCCATCAAAAGAGATGAAGAAGCAGAGAAACTCTTTGCTATCATCGAAGAGTCTATCACTGCGCTTCGTCGTGCTAAAGTCGTCATAGACATGGGCAACTCCAAGATAGAAAAAGCCTATATCAAACTAGACAGCAGCATAGACACCGCTATGGCTCGCCCGTTCATCCAAAAACTGGCTAAAGTTGAAACGATTGAGTTTGTAAATTCCAAAGTTCCTGATTCCATTACTGATGTTTCTGACACACTAGAAGTCTACCTGCCAACAGGCGAGATAGACATGCAACCCATCATCGATAAGCTCACACGCCAAAAAGAGAAGCTTGAAAAAGAGATACAAAAACTAAGCGGTATGCTAGGCAATGAAAAGTTTGTCGCCAATGCGCCACAAGATGTTCTGGAAACAAATAGACAAGCACTTGAAGATGCGCAAAATAAAATGAGTAAAGTAAGTGCTGAGCTTGCCGGGTTTGGTGTGTGATGCAGGAACTCATTAAAACCGCATACGAAGTACTCTTAGCCAAAGAGTATGACAAAGCTTTAGAGCTCTATAAAGCGCTTGAAGCACAAAAAGAACCCACTTCTTATTACTACTTAGGTTTTCTCTACTTTAGAGGCTATGGTGTCAATCAGGATACCCAAAAAGCATTTGAGTATTACCTTGAAGCAGCCACTAGAGAAGTTCCTTTGGCACAGTTTGAAGTGGCACTTATGCTTGAAAATGGCGAAGGATGCGAGAAAAATGAGTCTGAAGCAGCCTTCTGGTACGAAGAAGCTGCCAAACGAGCTAACATCGATGCATACAACAATCTAGGTGCGATGTTCAAAGAAGGGCGTGGGGTAGAACAAAACTACAAAAAAGCGTTTATCCTCTTCTCCAAAGCGGCTCAGGCAGGCAATGCCAAAGCACAGTTTAACCTGGGAGCCTTGTATGACATGGGTTTGGGCTGTGAAGAGAACAAAGAAAAAGCCATAGAGTGGTGCCGAAAAGCCGCCTACCAAGGTCACAAAATGGCGATGGACATCATCAAACGCATGCAACATGATGGGCAGATCGTTTTTTAATATAGTCAGTAAATCTCTTTATTGTATCAAATAGTGGAGTCCGAT
>JAABRH010000040.1 GCA_011391015.1 Sulfurovum sp. | reverse complement strand
ATTTTTCAATAGCAGCATCTGTATCTGCGTTGATATTACTTGCAGATTTTGCCGATAAACCTTGCACCAAAAGAAAGGAGATAACCATGAATATACCAAGAAGCTTGTTGTGTTTGTTGTACATATGAAATCCTTTAAAATTATTTTTTTATTATACCTTATCTAAAGTAAATCAAAATTATCCGTTTTGTTATATTAAAAAGAGTAAGAGTAGATAAAGAAGCTAGCAAGAAAGAGATGCCTAGGCATCTCTTCATGAAATAGGATAGCTGATTAGAATTTATAGGCTAACTGGAATGAAAGACTGTTTTCACTGTGATCAGTTGTGATTGAGCCTTGAGGATCGGCAGATAAACCTTGAAGACTGAAAGTTTCAGTATTTTCTGGCGCATACACATACGCTAAGTCAACAGAAAATTGTTGAGTAAATGCGTAGCTTCCACCAAAGGTATAGTGGCTTTCTTGTGTTGCAGGGAAGCCAAGAAGGTTAAAGAAGTTCATTCTTGGATCCATTACTTCTACTACTGCAGAGTCTGCATAATTGTAACCGGCTCTTAAAGCCCAGTTGTCTTGCGTGTATTGGTAACCAAATGCATACACATCAGAGTCTTCCCAACCAAAATCTTGGTACCCTTTGGCATCTGACCACTGAATTTTTTTGTAATCAAAGGCAAATGTATGTTGACCCATGACATAGGCTAGACCTACACCATATTCAGAGGGTTGTTCAAGTGTGTCTGCATTTGGCAATAAAGTGAGAGGTTGACCCATGGTGAAAGGACTTACTGCAGTTGTGAGTTGTCCATCATAATCCATCTCGATTGAAGATTTATAAGAAGCACCCAATGTGAGTCCAGACATACCTTGTGCTGCAAAATCATAGGCAACACCTAGATTGTATCCAAAACCAAAGTCTTGTGCTATTCCTGCACCAGAAGAAAATGGCGTAAATGTATTTAAGTCAACACCATCATAGTTGATATCTAGGTTACCATATTGTACTATTGGAGCAACAGCTATGCTTAAGCCATCTGCTTTATAGGCAATGGGTACAGCAAACTGCATAAGCTGAAGATTTGTGACCATATTCATATTGCCTATTTTGCCTTGAGCTAAATTTTGGCTCCCGCTGTAGTCGGTACCCATGCCTGCAACACCCCACATACCTATACCTACATACCAATTTTCATTGATTTTACTTGCAATTGATACCGCAGGAATCATACTTAAATCTGCATCGGAGGTAAGTGTGTCCTGTGGAGGAAGCGGCATATTTGGAAAAGAGAGTGTTGTTGCTATATCAGGCATAAAGATTGTACCACCAAAGGTAACTTCAGTACTTTCTACACTTGTAATCATTGCTGGATTGGCAATACCAGATTCCGCACCATGGCTGATGGCAATACCAGTTCCACCCATACCTCTTGCCTTGGTACCAATAGCGATAAGATTATCTCCGTTGGTTGCGTGTAGCATTGCTGAAGCGATGAGTGAAAGTGCGATAAATCTTCCCAATGTTTGTGTTCTTTTCATTTTCTTGTCCTTTAGATTGTTGTAGACCTATCATATCCAAATTTTATTTAATATTAAAGGATATTTAACAATTTTAGATATATTTTTAATTGATTTTATACTATTTGTTTTTATTATGTAAGATGGTCTATTTATTGGGTGTAGTGTTAAGCAAGAGATACGCCCACTGATAATGAGTGGGCATTAGTGTTAGATATTGTTTTTGATAAATGCTTCCATGTCTGCCACGACTTCTTCAAGTATTCTCTCACCTGAGATTACCTTGAGAAGATTTTTTTGCGTATAAAATGCTTGGATTTCTGCCAAGGGATCAGTGTAGATCTTCATTCTGTCGTTAAATACTTCTTCGCTGTCATCTGAACGCTCTTGCCCCGGTGCTGCTTCGGCACGACGACCCAAGATTCGATCACGTGCTACTTGCTCGGAGACTCTTACTTCGATGACTGATGTCAGCTCAATATTTTCTTCTTTTTCAACCAGTATATCAAAGGCTGTCATCTGTTCGGTACTTCTTGGGTATCCGTCTATGAGTACCGTATTGACAGGTGCGTTGTTGATGGCTGTCACGATGGTATTGACGATGATATCAAGAGGAACGAGTGCACCTTTGGAGATATAACTTTCTATCTCTTGACCCAACGCCGAACCGCTTGCAACTTCTTCACGAAGCATATCGCCTGTTGAGTAGTGCACGATGTTGTCATTGTTTTGTGCAATGATACTTGCATCCGTTGTTTTTCCGGAACCTGGTGCTCCGATGATGAGAAATAATTTTTTCATGTGTATCCTTTAGGCTTTTGGTGTTTGTCTGATTCTAAGGCTTAGCTCTTTGAGCTGCTCTTCATCCACTGGGCTTGGCGCTTGGGTCAGAAGACATTGTGCTTTTTGTGTTTTAGGGAAAGCAATGACTTCTCTAATGCTGCTTGCTCCAGTCATCAGCATGATAAGTCTATCAAGACCTAAAGCAAAACCGCCATGGGGTGGTGCACCAAATTTAAGTGCATCCAGCAAGAAACCAAATTTCTCCTGCGCTTCTTCTTCACCGATACCAAGCAGTTTAAAGATCTCTGCCTGCATCGCTTCTTTATGGATACGAATCGATCCACCGCCAAGTTCAGTACCGTTGAGTACGATGTCATAAGCGATAGACTCTATCTCTTCGATGTCTTCATAGTCGAGTGTTTTTGGCTGGGTAAAGGGATGGTGAAGTGCCTTGACTCTACCGTTTTCTACTTCAAACATAGGGAAGTCCATAACCCATAAAAATTCAAAAGTATCTTGAGGGATAATCTCCATCATCTCTGCAAGATAAATACGGAAACGACCCATATAATCAAGTACGAGTTTTTTCTCACCTGCGCCAAAGAAGACGGCATCACCCAGTTCAAGTCCACATCTGTTCACGATTGCCTGCAAATCATTATCTGTAAAGAATTTTGCAAGAGGTCCTTTTAGCCCGTCTTCTTTCATCTGGAAATACCCAAGACCCGATGCGCCAAATTTACGTACATAGTCTTCAAAACTTTTCATTTGGCGTTTGGAAAATATTTCATCCCCTTTTGGGACTTTGAGTGCTTTGATGCGGTTCTTTCTGGGTGTTTTTGCAATGTTAGAGAAGATTTCATTGTCACATCTTTCAAAGATATCGATCACATCTACCATTTTTAAATCATACCGCATATCGGGTTTGTCCGAGCCGTAGTTTTCCATAGCTTCAGCATATGGCATACGTTTAAAAGTCGTAGGGATATCAAAACCGCATTTACTAAAAATGTTGTGGATGAGGTTTTCTGCTACCGCGATGACGTCTTCTTGGTCACAAAAAGACATCTCGACGTCTATCTGTGTAAATTCGGGCTGTCTGTCTGCTCTAAGGTCTTCATCCCTAAAACATTTTGCTATTTGGAAATAACGGTCAAACCCGCCTACCATGAGAAGTTGTTTGAAAAGCTGCGGCGATTGCGGCAAGGCATAAAATTCTCCGCCGTGTACACGTGACGGCACCAAATAATCTCTGGCCCCTTCAGGGGTTGATTTCGTCAAAATAGGTGTTTCCACTTCCAAAAAGTTTAAGGCATCCAGAGCATTACGTGCAGCGATTGTTGCTTTGGAACGAAGTTTAAATATGTCATACGATTTTTGTGTTCTGAGTTCAAGATAGCGATACTTGAGCTTGATCTCTTCATTGACTTTTTCATCACCCAGATCAAAAGGCATCGGCTTGGAGCGGTTTTCTATGACCAGACTGTTAACCACCATTTCTACTTTGCCTGTTTTAAGTTTGGGGTTTTCAAGTCCTTCACCTCTAGCGCGCATCAATCCTTTAGCCACAAGCACAAACTGGTCTCTTACCTCTTCCGCTATTTTGTGAGCTTCTACATTGTCTGCAGGATCGCAGACAAGCTGTATGACTTCATCTTTGTCCCTTAAATCGATAAAAATAAGTCCGCCATGATCTCTACGACTGGAGACCCAGCCTGCTACCGTGACTTCTTCACCGATATGTTTTTCATTTATCTCTGCACAATAATGTGTTCTCACGCGCAATCCTCTGTCATTTTTAGTTTGAGGGGATTATAGCCAAAAGTAGTTTAATCCTTAAAAGTGTGACAATGTGACAGCGTTTTGAACACCAAAGCAACATTATGTTACGCTAACAATCATTAAATAAATGGAGAAGATGTTTTTGAAGCAATTAGCACAGATTAAAACAGCAGGTTTTGTACTCAAGCCTAATACGGTCGAGATCAAGCCCATTTATGAGAAAATCAAAGCACAATTTGAAGCAAGAGGGGTACGGGTTCTTTTGGCAAAGAATTCTGCAAAGATGATAGGCCTTGAGGGTTTGGATTTTGATGCGATGTGTGAAGCGTCAGACTTTCTGGTCTCCCTTGGCGGAGACGGTACACTACTCTCTTTGGTACGTCGAAGCTACGGTCACCATAAACCTGTTGTGGGGATCAATGCGGGTAATTTGGGCTTTTTGGCAGATATTACCATAGAAGGTGTTGATAGTTTTTTAGAACAGCTTTTTGCTGGAGATTATCGTATAGACAATCGTATGATGATTGCAGGCTATATCCAAAAGGCTTCTGGTGAAAAAATAGACTTTTTTGCATTGAATGATGTGGTCATCTCCTCTGCGATACCCTCCAAGATGGTCAAAGTCAATGCCTCCATTGACGGAGCGCGTTTCAACTCTTACAGAGGTGATGGACTCATCATCTCCACCCCCACTGGCTCAACAGCATACAATCTAGCTGCAGGCGGACCGGTCGTTTATCCGCTTACTGAAGCGTTCATCATTACCCCTGTTATGGCGCACTCTTTGACCAATCAGCGTCCTTTGGTGGTGCCAACCCAATTTTACATAGAACTAGATGCAGAAAAATATGATGCGATCGCCAGTATAGACGGGCAGGAACGCTACAGCCTTAAAGAAGGTGATGTTCTGCATCTTGGTGGAGCAGCAGAGGGGGCAAAACTTTTGCACACAAAAGGGCGTAATTATTTTTCGGTTCTAAGGGAAAAACTTTCGTGGGGTGATGCAAATTGATAGAACGCCTATATCTGCGTGAACTGCTTGCGTTTGATGAAGTAGAGTTGGAGTTTGAGAAAGGTTTGGTGGTGCTGACCGGTCCTAGTGGGGCTGGAAAATCAGTCCTCATGTCTGCGATCTTGTCCGCATTTGGATACACAACACAGGGCGCAGCCTCGGTATGTGAAGTGAGTGTGCGCAAACCGGAAAAGTTGGAACATGAAGCGTATGAGCTGGGGGATGAACTCACCATCAAAACCATGAAAAAAGAGAATCTGCGCTATTTTATAGAGGGGCAGAATATCTCTAAAAAAACACTGCAAGAGATGTTTGCCCCTTATGTAAACTATCTGTCTGTCCGAGACAGGGGCGGTTTTGAGTCTGAAATGCTTTTGGGGATACTGGATGCACAGCTTGCTTCCAAAGACAAAATGTTTAAACAGCTGCGTAAAGAGTACCAAAAACGCTACCACAATTACAAACAAAAAGCACTGCAGCTTTCCAAGATAAAAGAAGATGAGAGTAAACTCGCTGAACTGATAGAATTTGCCACCTATGAGATAGAAAAAATAGCTGCAATCAATCCGCGTGTAGGTGAAGAAGAGGAGTTGCTCAAAATCAAACAGCATCTTTCGCGTATGGACAAAATCAAAGATGCACTTTCAAGCGCAACGGGTATTTTTGCGCTTGAAAGTAGCATAGAAGAGGTTTATAGACTGTTGGATAAAGATGTCTCATTTTTTGGGGATGCTATGAATCAGCTTCGTGCTGACTTTGAGGAGACAGAAGCGCTTGCAGATGAGCTTGATGAGGTCAACGTCGAAGAAGTGCTTGATCGTCTAAGCGATCTTACTTCACTCAAAAACCGTTATGGAAGTATAGAAGAGGCTTTACTCTATAAGGAAGCAAAAGTAAAAGAGCTTGCAGGGTACCAAAACAGCGAAAAAGACAAAAGTATGCTGGAATCATTTTTAGCCTTGGAGTTTTCAGAACTCACTATCCTTGCCTCTAAACTTTCACAGATGCGCCAGAAGGAAGCTTTAGCGGTTGAGGAGCGTTTGGCGGTCTATTTGCGTACACTGAAACTCCCGGCAATGCGTTTTGTATTTTCCGCTGTACCTTTGGATGCAAAGGGTAAAGATAGTGTGGATGCCCAGCTGGGTACATCCAAAACAGCAACCCTGAGCGGTGGAGAGTTTAACCGTGTGCGTTTGGCTCTGCTGGCAAGTACCATACCCTCCCAGAACGTTTGCGGGGGTGTACTCATCTTGGATGAGATAGATGCCAATGTAAGTGGGGATGAATCCATAGCCATAGCCGATATGATCTATCAACTCTCATCAGCATATCAAATATTTGCCATTTCACATCAGCCTCATCTGAGCGCCAAAGCGCATCAACATCTTGTTGTGAGTAAAACGGCAGAACATGCAAAGGTAGAAGTTTTAGATGATGCCGCACGTATCGTGGAGATAGCACGCATCATCGCAGGAGAAAAACCTACGGCTGAAGCAGTGGAGTTTGCAAAAAAATTAAGAGCAAACTAGATTTTGCTTATGTGTATTGGGCTTTGAGTTGATTATTGTAGCGTACCAAATGGTCAAAATAGGCTTTGGCGATATCGATGTCCGTACCGGTTTTGAGGTAGGTGTTGTATTCGACTAGCAGATCCGATACGCCTCCGGTACCCAAGTTGGTTGCTGAACCTTTAATGCTGTGAGTCAAGCGTTCTATTTTGTGGAAATCAAGCTCTTGTGTTGCTAGTTGTATCAACGGAATTTGTGTTTCGATTTGGGGAATGAGTTCATGTACAAACTCTTTTGCCTCTTCATCAGAGAGCCCCATCTCCAGCAGACGGATATGTGTAAATGGCGGGTAATTTCCTTCAGGTAGTTTTTTTGGTTCAGGTTTTACTTCAATTTTTGGTTCAATTTTTGGTTCGGGTTTTGGTTCGGGTTTTGGTTCGGGTTTTGGTTCGGGTTTTGGTTCGGGTTTTGGTTCGGGTTTTGGTTCGGGTTTGACTTCAGGCTGTTTGCTGGTGTCTAGTACAATTGTTTTTTCAGGAGGTGTGTGTTGCTGACGCTGGTTTCGTCGTGCTGCTTGGTATTTTTTTTCATTTCTGTATTCAATAAAAATAAGTAAAAAGACAATCAGGATAAAGACAGATAAGATAGTTAATGCAAGCATAGCACTCCTTCCCAAACATAATTATTACTTAACTATATCGTTTTCAAGATTAGATATAAGATATAAAAATGTACCAAATGAATTTTTTAGCTATAATCCATTAAAAATAACTGGGTAAAAGATGATAATAGACACACACTGTCATTTGGATGATGAACGGTACAGAGAGGATATCGAGTCGGTTTTGACACAGGCTAAATCAAAAGGTGTAGAAAAATTTATCATCCCCGGAGCTGACCCTTCGACACTTAAAAGAGCAGTCGAATTGGCTGAACTATATGAAGAGGTGTATTTTTCAGTTGGTGTGCATCCCTATGATGCTCATGGGTATGACAGGGCTTTCTTGGAGACCTATGTGACACATCCCAAATGTGTTGCAATTGGTGAATGCGGGTTGGATTATTTCAGGTTACCGGAGACGCAAGCGCAGATTGAAGAAGAAAAAAAGGTACAAAAAGCGGTTTTTTTAGATCAGATACTCTGGGCAAAAAGCTTGAAAAAACCGCTCATAGTACATGTCAGAGAATCGAGTGCAGATTGTCTGGAGATGTTGGACCATTATGCAGGAGAAGAGGGCGGGGTGTTGCACTGTTACAATGCAGACGAATCTTTGCTCAAACTGGCAAAGAAAAATTTTTATTACGGTATAGGCGGTGTGTTGACCTTTAAAAATGCCAAAAAACTCATCAATGTGTATCCTAAAATCCCCCAAGATAAACTGCTCATTGAAACAGATGCACCCTACCTTACACCGCATCCGCACCGTGGAGAGCGTAATGAGCCAAGCTATACGACATTTGTGGCAGAAAAGATGAGTGAACTCTCAGGGTTGAACTACACTAAAATAGCGCACATAAGTACGCAAAATGCGTACAGACTGTTTGGATTTTGATGTATTCATTTTTAAAGATTATTGGAGTGTTTTTTGCAGTTCATGTGCTGTCAACCGTTCAACTGCATGCCTTGACATTGGAAAACAACTATCCCAGTTATGCCTATGTATTTCATGAGTTCGATGTAGATGAATCGTACCGGTATGATGACGAATTTCTCGCTTTTGTCGAAGGACACGAGAAACAGTTGAAAGTCTTTTATACACAGTCGCTGCAAAGAGGCAAAGAGTTACTCCCTGCCATGCAAGGCTTGCTGGTCGATGATGGTGTGAGTGATCTCTTTATCTATCTTTCGATGGTGGAATCCGGATTTTCTCTTGATGCGGTGTCGCCTAAAAAAGCTGTCGGGTTGTGGCAGTTCATGCCTGCAACAGCACGGCATTATGATTTGACCGTGTGTAACAGCTATGATGAGCGATGTGACATGCAAAGTGCAACACTCGCTGCCATCGCGTACCTCAATAAACTGCATAAACAATTTGGTAAATGGTATCTGGCTGCCATGGCATACAATTGCGGTGAAGGCTGTGTTGAAAGAGCCATCCAGAGGGCGGGAACAGATGAATTAAGTATCTTAGCCGATGATGATTTGCAGTATGTGCCCCAAGAGACACGAGCCTATATTAAAAAAATACTGCTTGTTGCCATGATAGGCGAAAATCAAACGTTTGATGTTGGTGATGTGCAAAGTGATGGCATGAATGAGATGCCGGATGATACGATGATACAGGTAGAGGTTCAAAATGGAACCTCGCTCAAGCAGCTTGCAAGCCTCTTGAAAATGGAGGAAGAGACACTGCTGGCGCTGAACAAAGAGATCAAAAACGGGTTAGTCTCCAAGGATCAGACCATTACGATTCCAATTGAAAAAGTATATGCCTTTTATTTGCGCTATGAAAAACCCGTCGCACACACAATCCATAAGTCACATATGATTTCACACCCTATCAATTTGGGTGAAACACTGGAGAGTATCGCAAAGCAGTATGAAGCAGACAAAGAAGAGATAAAGGCTTCTAACCACTTAAAAGATGAGTATTTAACTGTAGGCGATCTTTTGGTTATTCCTGTTACGCAGGCTACATTTGAGAGGGTCTCCCAGTAGGGTTTAGAGCAAGAGTATCAAGCAAAAACAAAGTCAAATAAAGGGATAATATCTACAACAGAGGTACTTGAGTGCGGAAGGAAAAGAATGAGGCACCGTTCGCTTATTGTGTGTATCTGTGTAGTGCTTTTAAGTACGATGTTTAGTGGTTGTGCACAGAAAAGAAGATCTGCATGCGATACCCAATATACCAGTGCTGCCCGTCATAAAGCAACGATGCGTCCTTATGAAGTATTGGGTAGATGTTATACACCAACCTATGTTGAAGTTGGGCAAGTGCAACAGGGTATCTCAAGCTGGTATGGTCCGACTTTTCATGGAAAACACACCAGTAACGGCGAAGTATACAATATGCACGGAAGAACTGCTGCACATAAAACATGGCCCATGGATACTATGGTAAAAGTCAAAAATCTGCAAAACGGCAAAAGTACCATCGTAAGGATCAACGACAGAGGTCCTTTTGTGTCGGGACGGATTATAGACTGTTCGTATAAAGCAGGTAAAGAGCTGGGGCTTGATAGAATGGGTGTGGCAAAAGTCTCGGTGAAGGTTGTCGGATTTGCAGGTAAAACACAGTCTGAAGCCATGATCGCAAAAAGTAAAAGAACACATACCCAAACACGTGTGATGCTCTCCAATTTCGGTATTCAGGTGGGTGCATTCAGGCTCTATGAGGGTGCCAAAATCTACCAAAAAAAACATAGTCGAATCGATGGACGCTACAGACCGATTATCAAGCGCTTTGATGATGTCGACGGTGCACCTTTGTATCGTGTCTGGTTGATGGGCTTTGCCTCTGAAGATGAAGCAAGAGACTTTGCCAATGACAATAATATGCCGGGTGCATTTATTATTACAAACTGATAATCATATTATTTTAGACAGGGATAGAGAATGATAGAAGTAACAAGAGAAACCAAAGAGACGCAAATTTCAGTCAAACTGAACCTTTATGGCACCGGCAAGGCAGATATCCAAACAGGCGTAGGATTTTATGACCATATGCTTGAAGCCTTCACTAAACATGCACATATCGATATGGAAGTACACTGTAAAGGTGATACACACATCGATGACCATCATAGTGTTGAAGATGTGGCGATCGTCATCGCACAGGCACTTAAAAAAGCGATTTATCCGGTACAAAACATGGAGCGTTTCGGCAATGCGACCGTAGTGATGGACGAAGCGAGCGTAAGCTGTGATATTGACCTTTCAAACCGTGGGTATCTGGTGTTTGAATTGCCTATTGGTGGTAAAGTGGGTGATTTTGATGTGGAACTGGTAGAAGAATTTTTTAAGGCATTTGCATTTAATCTTCCTTTGACTTTGCACCTTATCTACCAGCGCGGGAAAAACAAACACCATATCATCGAAGCAGCGTTTAAAGCTTTGGCAGTTGCACTTCGTAGAGCCGTGAGCATCAACAACAATGCAGGCATACCCAGTACAAAGGGTGTGTTGTGAGCATAGAACTGATTGTGCTGGATGTAGACGGTACGATGACGGACAGCCGTATCACTTACAGTGCAAACGGTGATGAAATCAAGTCTTTCAATGTCAAAGACGGTTTGGCTATCAGCAGCTGGAGAAAACTGGGTAAACAGGTGGCTATCATCACGGGGCGCAGTTCTGCGATCGTGGCGCGTCGTGCCAACGAGTTGCATATAGAGCATTTTTATCAGGGGATAGAGAACAAAAAAGAGGTGTTGGAGTCATTACTGGCAAAACTGGGTTTGACGATGGAAAATGTCGCAGCCATAGGCGATGACCTGAATGACTTGCAGATGCTCAAAGCGGCAAAACTTTCTTTTGTGCCACGGGATGCCAGTAGTTATGTGGAGAAAATCGCGTCTGTTGTACTCTCTAAAAAAGGTGGTGATGGGGCTGTGCGTGAGATGATAGAGTATCTTATCAGCCAAGAAGGACTTGAAAAGAAGTATGTGGAGCTATGGGACTGAGATTAGAATGGGTAGTCAGTGTTGTTCTTGTGGTCATTGTCTCAGGGGTGATGCTGTTAAAATTAACTAGTACCAGCGCGGACAATATGGTATCTGCTAAAGAGCTTGAATTTACCGATACAACGCTGATAGAGGTAGATACCACGAGCATCCAGTCACACTCATACAGCACGTATGGCGTGAGAGAAAATGGTATTTTAACAGTAGATAATTTGGTGTATCATACTGATACGATAGAGTCTCTTTTAGCCAAAAAAGGACGCATGGAAGGCGATATGCTTTATCTTGACGGTGATGTGGACTTACAGGAGAAAGAGGGATACAGGTATGAAACCCAACATGCTAGTTATGATCAAAAAAATGAGATCCTCACCATTCTTTCACCCTTTAGGGCTCGTAGAGGCAAAAACAGTATGGTAGGAGACGCCTTACGTTATGATATGCGCAAAAAAGAGGCTTTTGGTACCACAATCAACAGTGTTGTGTATACCACTGAAAAGTAATTAAATGATACAATACAGCACATGATGCAAGGCAGGATTTGGGATTGAGCTTTTTTAAAATACTACTTTTTTTTCTGTTAAGTCACATCCTTTTTGCGCAAAAAGTGGAAATCGTTTCTGACTCTATGAAGGCTGAGGACTTAAAAAAAGAAGTTCATTTTGTGGGCAATGCCCATATCAAAAAAATCGATGATTGGCTGAACGCGGATGAGGTGATAGTCTATTTTGATGAAAACAATGAAACCAAAAAGTATGAAGCCCTTGGGTCGGTGACCTTTGAATTTAAAAATGAGAAGGGTCATTATACAGGAAGTGCCGACAAAGTGACCTATTATCCAGCCAAGTCAGAGTATATTTTAGACGGTAAAGCTATCATCGATGATTTGCTCAATAAGCGGCATGTCAACGGGGATGTGATTACACTAGATATGCTCACAGGCAATGCAGAGGTCCAGGGATCGAAACAAAAGCCAGTGAAATTTACTTTTGATGTGGAGAAAAAAGAATGAATACCCCGCGTATTGTAGAGGCAGAGTTTGTCAAGTCAGCGCAGAGTATTGCAGATTCTTTGCCTGAAAATATGAGTGAAGTGGTTTTTTTGGGACGCTCAAATGTGGGAAAGAGTTCAACGTTGAACTCTTTGACACAGAGAAAGAACTTGGCAAAAAGTTCGGCTACTCCAGGAAAAACACAGCTTATCAATTTTTTTGAGACACGTTATGTGTTTGATGAGCAGAGTTATCCTGTGCGTTTTGTCGATTTGCCAGGGTTTGGGTATGCCAAAGTTTCCAAATCGTTGAAAGAAGTGTGGCAAAAAAATCTCGTCGAGTTCATCCAGCACCGTGTCTCTATTCGGCTTTTTATCCATCTGCGCGATGCACGTCATCCTCATGCAAAGATAGATGATGATGTGCAGAGTTATATCACTGAGTTCATCCGTCCTGATCAGAAATATGTCACCGTATTTACCAAGAGTGACAAACTCAACCAAAAAGAAAAAAGCAAACTCAAAAAAGAGTTCCCAGGCTCTATCTCGGTGTCAAATCTGAAAAAGAATGGATTGGATGGTGTGCATGGGGTCATACTTGAAACCATCTTTGGTCTCAAAGTTATAAGTGTACCCCAAGAAGATATACGCAAAGAAGATGAGGAACAGGGGTGATAGAGCTTGTCAAAGCAAAACTGAGCGATATTCCGCAGATGCAGGCACTGGTTATCTCAGAAGTCAAAGACGGTATTATTTTGCATCGCAGCGAAGATGAGGTAGCTACCAATATACGTTCTTATGTTTTGGCCAAAGACGGAGAAAAACTCGTAGGCTATACGGCTCTGCACATCCACTCAAGACGTTTAGCAGAGATCAGAAGTCTGATCGTAGATGAAGCATACCGCGGACAAAAAGTGGGCCAAAGGATGGTAGAGTTTACGCTAAATGAAGCCAAAGCATTGGGAGTGGAGGAGGATGTACTTGTGTTAACCTACCTTCCGCAGTTTTTTCTAAAGCTCAACTTTAAAGAGATCGCTAAAGAGGGTATTCCCGAGCATAAAATCTGGGCTGACTGTATCAAGTGTATTCATTTTCCTGTCTGTAATGAAGTTGCACTCATCCATAAACTCTCCTAAAGCAGGTATTTTGTGAATATTCTTATCAAGAAAAGCATCACGCCTTTGTTACTTTTGTTTGGTGTGTTGTTTGTCTTGCTCTACCCAATGCTCATTTCGATTTACGTTTTTTTACCACTGTGCATCGGGGCGATGGGATATCTTTTGGTGTATGGGATAGATAAAAATAAACCGTTAATTGTTTTGATTGCCATTGTCTATACCTTAAATCTTGAAATCAATCTCTCTTTACCGCTGTTCATGATAGTCATTTCCGTGTTGCTGTTTACTATCTTTATCTATCCGTATTTGAAGCATTTCGGGCGATGCAAGATATGTCAACCTTTGCTGAGTGTGTTGTTTATAGATGGTATGTATCTGGTATGTCTGTTCTTCTATGATTTTATTTTTCAGACACAGAGCATTGTCTTGGATAAAATTTTGCTCTATTCGCTGATTGTGGATATGTTGATCGTGGTGATGGTATGAGATATAAAATTGTCATTGTAATCTTTTTTATCTTTTGGGCTGTAATGGTCAGCAGGCTCTATCATGTGAGTATCAAGTCAAATTTTTACTATGAAGAGCTGGCAAAAGAAAATGTAGAAAGAAAACAGTTCCTAAAGCCGGTCAGAGGTGAGATTACTGACAATCACGGCAATCTGCTCGCGATGAATCAGATAGGTTTTTCTCTCTCTATCGCTCCACATTTGAAAGAAAAGAGTGTGCGGCTTGATAAAATTATCAACACACTGATTGACACCTTTCCCGATCTGAACAAAACAGTGATGCTCAAGGTGTACAAAAAAAACAACTCTCCCTATAATCATCAGTTTATTAAGGTGGTGGATTTTATCCACTATTCGGACATGATGGGGGCGTATCCTGAGTTGAGTCTTGTTGAAGGCATCAAGATTGAAGCAGAGACCAAACGCTATTATCCGTATGGCAGGTATGCAGCGCATATTGTGGGCTATACGGGCAAATCAAACCAAAAAGAAAATGACAGTGATACAGTTGTCAATGAAGTAGGCAAGGTAGGCAAGAGTGGACTTGAAAATCAGTATAACAAGGTGCTTGAGGGGGAACTGGGGTATGAAGTCACCAAAGTAACTGCCACCAATAAAGCGATTGAGGTACTTGAAAATGTGCCTGCCCAAGACAATAAAAATTTGATACTCAATATAGACATCGATCTGCAGCAGATGATTTATGAGC
>JAABRH010000004.1 GCA_011391015.1 Sulfurovum sp. | reverse complement strand
ATGCCTCGATTAATATACTCAATGCGGTAGGGACTATCGCCAAAGCCTCTTAATATCCAAACATTAGTTTGGAGTTTCTAGGAAGCTCCGTCATTTATGGCGGGGTGGTTCACGCTTGTACAAAAGATTTGGGAAAGATGTTATAATCCCCACTTAATTTTTAAAACCAAAGAGTGTAAACATGGCAGAGAGTACAAAAGAGATGATTCATGTGTATGGCGCAAGAGAAAACAATCTAAAAAATATTGATATTAGTATCCCTAAGAACAAATTGGTTGTGGTGACAGGAATATCGGGTTCAGGTAAATCAACGCTGGCATTTTCTACTTTGTATGCAGAAGGGCAGAGACGCTATATCGAGTCTTTGTCAAGTTATGCCAGACAGTTTTTGGGACGTGTGGGCAAACCTGATGTCGATAAGATAGAGGGGCTCACCCCTGCCATTGCCATCGATCAGAAAACCACATCCAAAAACCCGCGTTCAACAGTTGGTACGATTACAGAGATTTATGACTATCTCAGACTGCTTTTTGCGCGTGTGGGCGAACAGCATTGTCATGAATGCGGCAAGGCTATCTCTTCCATGTCTGCTTCTGATATCATCGAAGAGGTGCTCAAATTGCCCGAGGGTTCTAAGCTTGTCATCATGGCACCTTTGGTCAATGAAAAAAAAGGAAGTTTTGCTGATATGCTCGAGTCTTTGCGCCACAAAGGGTATGTGCGCGCGATGATAGATGGCGTAATGGTGCGTCTGGATGAAGAGATAGAACTTTCTAAGACCAAAAAGCACAGTATCAAAGTAGTCATAGACAGGGTCGTCGTGAAAGAAGAGAGCCGAGACCGTATCGGGCAGGATGTGGAAAAGGCACTCAAAGAGAGCTATGGCGAACTGGAGATAGAAGTCTCAAACTACGAAGAAGTGGGGCTTGAGCAGCAACATTTTCACTACTCGGAACATTTGGCGTGTTTTGACTGCAAGATAAGTTTTGAGCCATTAGAGCCGGTGAGTTTTTCTTTTAACTCGCCTAAGGGTGCCTGCCCTGTGTGTGACGGACTGGGTATCCGGTATGCGATAGATCTCAAAAAAGTCATAGACTCCGAGCTTTCCATCGACAAAGGGGCGGTGAAGATCATGTATGGCTTCAACAAGGGCTACTATACGAAGTTTCTTACTGCCTTTTGTGAACAAAACGATATCAGTATCCACACGCCTTACGGTGATCTTGAAACACATCAGCAAAAAGCCATACTTTACGGTAACGCTAGTACGGTAGACTTTTTGTGGAAACGTCACAAGCTCAAGCGTGAGTGGCCTGGAGTGGTAAAATTTGCACATGATATGTTCAAAGAAGAGAAAGACCTTGCAGAGTATATGACGGAAAAAGTCTGCGATAAATGTAATGGACATAGACTCAAACCACAATCTTTGGCTGTTAAAATCGCCGGGTTGAATATCGCTACGATAATTGATATGCCTATAGAAAAATCCTACGCCTATTTTTCAGATGCAGACAGTTTTTCTCATCTAAGCGAACAGCAAAAGATGATAGCAGCATCCATACTCAAAGAGTTGGATGAGCGTCTTTATTTTCTTTATGATGTGGGGCTGGGGTATCTTACTTTGAGTCGTGATGCACGAAGTATCTCAGGCGGTGAAGCACAGCGCATCCGTATCGCGTCTCAGATAGGCTCGGGACTAACGGGGGTCATGTATGTACTGGATGAGCCAAGTATCGGACTGCATGAACGTGACACTATGAAACTCATACGCACACTCAATTCGCTGCGTGACAAAGGAAACTCGGTTATCGTGGTAGAACATGACAAAGAGACCATTTTGGCTGCAGACTACATCATCGACATCGGGCCGGGAGCTGGGGCATTTGGCGGGGAAGTTGTATTTGCTGGAGATGCACAAAAGCTTGCCAAAACAAAAACATTGACAGCAGCCTACTTGTATGGCAAAAAAGAGATAGCTTATACGCATGATAAACCGCAAAAAGAGTGGATAGAGATTAAAAATGTCACACTCAACAACATTGTAAATCTTGATGTCAAAATCCCTTTGCAAAACTTCGTGTGTGTGACGGGTGTGAGCGGTTCAGGAAAATCTTCACTCATACTCCAAACCCTTCTTCCTGTGGCAAGAGAACTGCTCAACCATGCCAGAAAGGTCACTAAGATTGATGGGGTAGAGATCACGGGGCTTGAAAAACTTGATAAAGTCATCTACCTTGACCAAAGCCCCATCGGACGTACGCCGCGCTCGAATCCTGCTACCTACACGGGTATCATGGATGAGATACGTAAACTTTTTGCCATGACAAAAGAGGCAGAACTGCGAGGGTACAAAATAGGGCGTTTTTCCTTCAATGTCAAAGGCGGACGCTGCGAAAAATGTCAGGGTGACGGGCAGATCAAGATAGAGATGCACTTTTTGCCTGATGTACTGGTGAGCTGTGATGCCTGTGACGGTACACGTTACAATGCGCAGACACTTGAAATCCTCTATAAAGGCAAATCGATCTCTGATGTACTGGATATGAGCGTAGAAGAGGCACTGAAGTTTTTTAAAGCCATCCCTGCCATTGCAGTGAAGCTGAAAACGCTCACCGATGTAGGACTGGGTTACATCACCCTTGGACAAAATGCGACAACGCTTTCTGGCGGTGAAGCACAGCGTATCAAGCTGAGCAAAGAGTTGAGCCGAAAAGATACGGGTCAGACACTTTACATCTTGGATGAGCCCACTACTGGACTGCACTTTGCTGATGTGGACAGGCTTACAGGTGTATTGCATCATTTGGTTGATCTAGGTAACTCACTGGTTGTCATCGAACACAATCTTGATATGATTAAAAATGCGGATTATATCATCGATATGGGGCCAGAAGGGGGAAATAAAGGTGGACTTATCATCGCTGAAGGCTCACCCGAGAAGGTGGCAAAGGAGTACAAGACAACAGGCTCCTATACAGGCGAGTATCTAGGCAAAGAGCTTAAGCTTAGTCTATAATTCTTTTAGGGTCTACGAAACGGCTTTTGGCTGGAGAGCAAATCCTGTTTTCCAAATCCTATTGCCATTTTTGCAATCCAAAGAAGGGCAAGAGCTGCGATGATCTCATACCCTATCGCCCATGTCAAAATAAAAAATGAATTTTTATAGACAGCTAGAAATACGTCAATATTTGCCTTGGAGACATACAAAAACAAAAATAAAAATCCTGCAATATAAGGCAGTGTAACAAAATACAGTAGTAAAAATATGTTCTCATACCCTTCAGGGAAAAAAAGAGGTGCATCGCTATATGCTACATTCTTTTGAGAAAATTTATACGTTACAATAGCTTTTTCTTTGGGTGTTCGTTCGATATGTGGATGAATTGTATGTTGGATTATCATTGCTCGCCCTTTCATTGAGGTTTCAATCACCGTTGAGGGTGACTAAATTGAGCAACCCGGCGGTCTATTAAAGAGATCCGTGGCTTTCCGTCCTACCTTCACAGATAGTTTGGCTTTGTCTTATTCATAAGAAATGATAACAAAAAAATGTCAGATTTATATAAGAAAGTTTGATATTCTGAAAAATACCTGTGTGGAACTTCTAACACTTAATAGGCTAGAATACACAAAAACTAGGCTTGTCTTTTGAAAACCATCACGATTATCGATACTTTCGGCTTCTTCTTTCGTTCTTATTTTGCACTCCCTCCTTTACGCAACAGCGAGGGATTTCCCACGGGACTTCTGACAGGGTTTGTAAACCTTGTAGACTCTTTACATCGTGACCATAGTACAGACTATCTGGTATTTGCTCTTGATGCCAAAGGCAGAATTTTTCGCAGTGATTTGTATGATGCCTATAAAGCGCACAGGGAAGCACCACCGGAAGATCTTATCAAGCAGCTCCCCATTGCCATAGAGTGGATAGAGCAGATGGGTTTTGCCAATCTTTCGCGTGAGGGATTTGAAGCAGATGATGTCATCGCAACGGTCACAAAGTTTGCAAAAACCAAGGGCATCAAAGTGCGTATCGTATCACATGATAAAGATCTCTATCAGCTCATCGATGATGGTGTGGTAGTGATGTATGACTCGGTCAAGCGCAAAGAGGTGGATGAGGCAGCGTGTGTAGAGAAGTTTGGGGTAAGTCCCAAGGATTTTATCAATTTTCAAGCACTTTTGGGTGACAGTTCGGACAATGTACCCGGTGTCAAAGGTATCGGACAAAAGGGTGCGAGTACACTCATTAATAAGTACCACACCCTTGAAGCGATATATGCAGATATAGAAAATGCTGGTACACCACGCATCCAAACGCTTTTGCTTGAGGGAAAAGAAAATGCCTTTTTGTCACGTGAGCTTGTTACCATGAGTGAAGAAGTGTATGACGGTTTGGACATCGAGAGTTTTGTCTTTGAAGACAAAAACTACTTGAGTTGTTTGAGCGAGGAGTTTAAACAGTATGAGATGAAACAGGCATTAAAGAAAGCACAAGTCACACAAGAGGAGAGGATAGCCCAAAATACGCTCAAGCCTAGAACAGATACGCCAAGAGTGCCGAGTCAGAATCTACACTTTGAAGCTATCACACTCGATACCAAAGAAAAACTCCATGCCATTATCGATGTTATCCCTGCTGATGCCATCGTCGCTTTTGACACCGAAACCACAGGATTAGATACCAAAGTAGCCAGAATGGTAGGATTTAGTTTTTGTACAGAGGCGCAAAAAGCCTACTATGTTCCCATAGGGCACAGTTATTTGGGTGTGGAAACACAGGTGGATCTGCAAGATGCCCTGAAAGCACTCCAAGGACTTTTGACGCGAAAAATCATCGGTCAAAACCTCAAATTTGATTTTTCTTTGTTATTCAATCAATACGGATTTGAAGCACTCACACCCTTTGCCGATACGATGATCATGGCATGGCTTTTGGATCCGGGCAGTAAGGTGGGGCTAGATACTCTGGCTAAAGTGTTTTTCAAATATGAGATGAAACCCTTTAAAGAGATGGTCAAGCAGGGAGAAGACTTCTCTGCTGTGGCCATCGAAGATGCGACTTTTTATGCCGCCGAAGATGCATGGATGACGTTTTTGCTCTATGGCGCGATCAAAAAAAAGATGGAGTTGGGCTCTTTGGGTCATTTACTAAAAGTGGCGCAAACGGTTGAGTATCCGTTTATCTCTGTACTGATGCGCATGGAGCGTTTGGGTATCAAAGTAGACCCTAAAAAGTTTGAAGCTTTACAGAAAACCCTAAGCCAGGATCTCTCAGTGTTAACGGGAGAGATCTATGCACTCAGCGGGTCTGAGTTTAATATCAAATCAACCCAGCAGTTAGGCGCTGTGTTGTTTGGACAATTGGGACTCAAAGGCGGCAAAAAAACCAAAACAGGCTACAGTACCAACGAAGCCGTGCTTGACTCGCTTTTAGGCGAACATCCTGTCATCGAAAAGATACTCCAGTACCGCGAATACCAAAAGATTCTCTCTACCTACATTGAACCGCTTCTCAAACTCTCTGGGGCCGATGCCCACTCTCGTATCTACACCTCTTTTGTGCAGACAGGCACGGCTACGGGACGTCTAAGCTCACGTGACCCGAACCTCCAAAACATCCCCGTACGTTCAGCACTCGGACGTTCGGTACGAGAAGCGTTTGTTGCCAAAGAGGGCTATAAATTAGTCAGCATCGACTATTCACAGATAGAGTTGCGTCTGTTGGCACATTTTAGTAAAGATGCTGCTTTGCTTGACGCCTTTAACCAAGGTGTGGACATCCACCTTGCCACTGCGGTTAAGCTATTTGGAGAAGAGGAAGCACCGGCAAAACGAAGCTATGCCAAGTCTGTAAATTTCGGTTTACTTTACGGCATGGGTCCCAAAAAGCTCTCCGATGAACTGGGTATCAGCACCACTGAAGCCAAAGAAATTATCACCAACTACTTTGCCTCTTTTCCTACGGTAAAAAATTTCTTAGAGAGCATACAGGAGCGTGTCAAGATAGATGGCTTTGTAGAAACACTACTGGGACGCAGACGACTCTTTGACTATGAGAGCGCCAATGCGATGATGAAAGCTTCATTTATGCGCGAATCGGTCAATACCGTTTTTCAAGGCAGCGCGGCTGATCTCATCAAACTCTCTATGATACATATCGACACGATGATCCAAGAAGAAGGCTTGGATGCCTTCATGCTCCTACAAATCCACGATGAGCTTATCTTTGAGATCAAAGAAGAAAAAACAGAAGAGATAAGCAAACGATTTGTGCATGTGATGGAAAACATATTTGAACTCGGTGTACCTTTGGAGTGTTCGGTGAGTGTCGGAGATAGCTGGGGAGAGTTGAAGTAGATGAACACAGTTAAACTAAATGAAAACTTTGTAAAGCTTCCACGGGGGAGTTTCCTTATGGGTAGTGAAGATGCCTCGGCGAAAGACAATGAAAAACCTCTGCATCTTGTAAAGATAGACTATGACATCGCGATGTGCAGATACCCTGTGACGGTGGAGGAGTATATGCTTTTTGCGCAGGCTACAGGAGTAGAGATACCTGAGGATCGGCATGAACATTTGGGAGTTGATGTACCTGTGCGTCGTGTCCGCTGGAGTGATGCCAAAGCGTACTGTGCATGGAAAACACAAAGAGAAGGTGTGACCTATCGGCTGCCTAGTGAAGCAGAATGGGAGTATGCGTGCCGTGCAGGAAGTCAGGAGAAATATTGTTTTGGCAGTGATGAGGCAGTGTTGGGTGAGTATGCGTGGTATGGTGAAAATGCCGAAGGTATCACGCATGACGTAGGGTTAAAAAAACCAAATGCTTGGGGGTTGTATGATATGCATGGAAACGTATGGGAGTGGTGCAGCGACCGCTATGCACCAAACTATGCGGGTACGCCTTGCGACGGTTCAGCCTTTAAAGAAGAAAGTGACAAAGGCAGGGTGTTACGTGGCGGCTCTTATAATGCAGGTGCAGATAAATGTTCCTGTGCCTCACGCATAAACCTTGGTTCAGCGGGTAAGAATTATTTCATAGGTTTTCGTGTTCTTGTAGTGCTTTAATGTAACAAGTGTGACGCCTAAAGAGTTCAATAAGAGCCAAATGATCCGAATTAACAGTTAGTTAATAAACATCGGTTATAATCCTTCTCATCTGGCGTAGTGGCGCAATTTTGGAAGGATACATGTGATGAAAATAATTTTTTCGATGAAGATGGCAGTGGCGATGCTGTTTTTATTTGGGACATTGATAGGTATTGCAACATTTATAGAAAACGACTACGGAACACAAACGGCTAGAGCGCTCATCTATAAAGCGCAATGGTTTGAGGTTTTTTTGGCGTATTTTGTTGCCATCTTGGTCTATAACATCATTCAGGCCAAATCGTATAAGAGCAAACCGGCTGTTTTTCTTTTCCACTTTTCTTTTCTTGTGATCGCTTTGGGTGCGCTTATCACGCGTTATGTTGGGTATGAAGGGGTGATGCATATTCGCGAAGGCGAAACCTCTTCAGTGATGGTCTCCGATGCCAATGTTTTGCAGGTCTATGCCGAACAAGACAAAGAGCGAACTTCCTTTGAAAAAGAGCTGTATCTCTCCAGTATGACAAAAAACAGACTCCATGAAAGTCTCAAAGTAGGGGAAAAGAAAGTAGATGTTGAGCTGGTGAAGTATATGCCCACTGCTCAGGAGATGGCTGTTCCAACTGAGCAGGGCAAAAAACTTCTGGAGCTTAAAATATCAACAGGTCAGATTGGTGAGATGTACTACTTGGCAAAAGGTGAACAAAAAGACTTTGGAGCATTTTATGTGGGGTTTGATGTGCAAAAACCTACTGATAAACCGATGTTTCTCATCACCGAGCAAGATGGTGAGTATAAGGTGGATTTTCCTTTTAAGCTTGAGACGCTCAATATGAATGACAAAAGCTCAGGTGAACTTCAGCCAGGTATGAATGCCTTTCACAACCGGATGCTCTACCGTTTCGGCTCCAATGCCATTGTGCTTAAAACTGTCCATGAAAAAGCGGAGTTGAAGCTCGAATCAAAAGGGCTTAAAACCCAAAGCGGACAGGCTGAGTATATGCAGTGGAAAGTCTCTGTGGGGGACAAAAGCCAGCTCGTTACTACGCGCCCCTACAAAGGAAGAGAGGGTGAGGTAGAACAACTCAACCTAGACGGTGTAGCTATTCAGCTTCGTGTGGGTGCGAAACTGATAGACGTACCATTTGGTATCAAACTTGACAATTTTGAACTTGAACGCTACCCTGGTTCTATGACACCTGCCTCTTACTCAAGTGATGTGGTGCTGATAGACAAAGAGCAAAATATCAATATGCCCTACAAGATTTATATGAACCACATCCTTGACCATAGAAATTACCGTTTTTTCCAGTCTTCGTATGATCAGGATGAAAAAGGTACGGTGCTTTCAGTGAACCACGACCCCGGTACATGGCCAACCTACATCGGATACATTTTACTTGGTCTTGGGATGATTTGGTCATTGTTTGCCCCCTCCGGAAGATTTCAAAAACTTCTCAAAGGTGCACGTAAACTGCAGGCATCTGCTGTGGCTGTTGCATTGACGTTGTTTTTGGCAGCAGGCCCGCAAACTCTGCATGCTGCTTCACCGGTAGTGGATGAAGCGATGCTCAAAGCGATGCATTCGTATGATATCGACCATACAAAAAACTTTGCAACACTCGTTGTGCAGGACCAGCAGGGACGTATGAAGCCCATGGATACAGTTGCGCATGAGGTGATTGCAAAGATTACGGGAAGATCCGTGCTTTTTGATCTTGATCCTACCCAGATGTTTTTAGGGATGATCATGCAGCCTGAACTCTATCAGAATGTTCCGATGATCAAAATAGGACATCCGAAAATTGCACTCACACTGGGTCTTCCTGAGGCAACACAGTATGCAAAATTTACCGATTTTTTTGTGCAGGCTGACAACACCTATAAGATTTTTGATACAGTGAGTCAGGCAAGTATCAAAAAACCTTTGGAACAGACCCAATACGACAAAGAACTCATCAAGATAGATGAGAGGGTCAATGTCGCTTTTATGTCTTATCAAGGCTCACTTTTACGACTATTTCCAAAACCAGAAGATGTCAATAATAAATGGATGGCACCGATGGATGCCATCCAAACATTTCCAAAGGAGCAGGCTGATGGAGTTCGGATGATCATCGCAGCCTATTTTCAAACGGTGGCGATGGGGTTGCAAAAAGGTGAGTGGCAGTTGGCAGATAAAGCACTCAAAGGTATACACCAATACCAGCAAAAGTATGGTGCAGCCGTTATGCCAAGCCCCTCTAACATCGAAATGGAGATCAAATACAATCAGTTTGGCTTGTTTGGAAAGCTTGTACCGCTGTATCTTTTGTTAGGGGTGGTGTTACTGCTTTTTGCTTTTGTGCATGTGCTTAAACCGACATTTTCGATGAAATGGGTGATGCGTGCTGCGTTGGCTCTGCTTGTTTTCGGGTTTGTCATGCACATTGCAGGATTGGCTATCCGTTGGTATATCGCAGGACACGCCCCATGGTCAAATGCCTATGAGTCCATTGTCTTCATTGCCGCTTCAACGGTGCTTGCAGGAGTGATCTTGGCGCGAAAATCACCTTTTGCTTTGGCAGGAACGGCTGTGTTGGCAGGGGTGACTATGGGTGTAGCACATATGAACTTTATCAATCCCGAGATCACCAACCTTGTACCTGTTCTCAAATCCTATTGGCTGATGATACACGTCGCAACGATTATCTCAGGTGACGGTTTTTTTGGTTTAGGTTCTATCTTGTCGCTTTTGGTGTTGATTTTGTATGTCTTAAGAGGCAAAAACGGCAATGCAAACATCGACCGTTCCATCAAAGAGCTGAGCAATCTCTCTGAAATGGGACTCATTATAGGGCTTTTTTTGTTGACGATAGGAAACTTCCTAGGCGGTGTGTGGGCAAATGAAAGCTGGGGACGGTACTGGGGTTGGGATGCCAAAGAGACATGGGCAGCAGTGACCATACTCATCTATGCGACGGTACTTCACTTAAGATTTGTACCTGCACTTAAATCAAACTTCATCTATAATGTTGCGGCGACATGGGCATACTCTACTGTACTCATGACCTATTTTGGGGTAAATTATTATCTCTCAGGACTACATTCGTACGCAGCGGGTGACCCTGTGCCTATTCCGATGTGGGTCTATTATGCGATTGCAGGGTTATTTGCACTGACCTTACTGGCAGCCAGAAACAGAAAATTATCTTAACTTCTAATCTCCTTGAAATCTAACAAGGAGGTTACAACTCTTCAAGCATTTTTTTCATATTTTATACTATAATATTTTACATTTTATAAAAAGGAAGAAGTATGTTGGAAGAATTTAAAAAATTTCTCGTTCAGGGAAATATGGTCGATATGGCGGTGGGTTTCATTTTTGGTGGTGCCTTTGCAACGGTTGTCAAATCAATGGTTGCCAATGTGGTGATGCCACCTGTGGGTATGCTGATGGGAAAAGTTGATTTTTCTCAACTCTTCATCGCGCTTGATGGCAATACCTACGCTAGTATGGAAGCATTAGATAAAGCCGGCGCCCCTGCTATAAAATACGGTTTATTCATCAATGATGTCATTTCTTTTATCATTTTAGGGTTTGTGGTGTTCATGTTCATCAAAGGATACAATAAACTCAAAGCATCCAAAGAAACGGTTGATGTGACAACAAAAGTTTGCGGTGAATGTGCAGAAACCATACCGCTTGCAGCGAAAAAATGCGGACATTGTGGCAATATCCATGTTTAACCGTAAGATTTTGGTGCTTTTAGCCTCTGCAGCGCTTTTTTCAGGCTGTGCGACAACCTCTCAGCTTGATGCAAAGAAGCACCCCAAAAAAGAGTCTACGCCATTAACCTATGATGCAAAAAACTATCGTGTCGATACCAAAACAAAACCCCAGGTTGGTAATGCATCCTACTATGCCAAGTGCTTTCACGGTAGACGTACAGCCAGTGGCGAAGTGTGTGATACACGTCTTTATACCGCAGCCCATCGCTCGTTTCCCTTTGGTACCATCATCCGTGTGACGATGGTTAAGACGGGAAAAAGTGTCTTAGTGAAGGTAAACGACAGGGGACCATTTAGCAGGAGCAGGGTCGTAGATATTTCAGTTGCCGCAGCAAAACAGTTAGGGCTTATAGGTCCGGGTGTTGCAAAGGTGAAGGTGGAGAAATTGGTGAAGATACACTAAAGCATTCTTTAGTGCAGTATTTTTTTGATCACTTCAGAACAAACAGTTAGACCCACAGCACCTGTAACGGCGACACAAGAGCCTTTGACTTTACATTTGTCTTCTTCGGGTGAAAAGACAACAGTGAAGTTTTTGTTAAATTTGGCTTTTTTGAGTTCATCGCGTATTTTTTTAGCCAGAGCATCACCGTGGGTTTTCCAGATGGAAGCGACTTCAATTTTGTTGGTATCGTAGCGTTTGGCTGAACCTAGAGCCATGATGAGCTTTTTGTAGCATATTTTGGCTATTTCTATCTTGACTTTGGTCGTGTCAGCTGCATCGATGATGAGATCATAAGGCTCAAAATCAAAAGTTGCCACCCACGCCATATCCATACGCTGTTCGATGGTTTTGATGCCGGGGTAGAGGCTTGCTAGGGTGTTAACTTTACTTTTGCCCACTGCATCAGAGCCTATCTGTCTGTTACGGTTGCTTTCATCATACACATCAAAGTCCAAAATGGTAATGTCATGAACCCCTGAACGATACAGACAGTCAAGCGCGTAACTCCCCACACCGCCTACGCCCAAGATGAGTATCTTTGCCTGCTGCAACTTGTCAAAATTTTCCTCTCCAAAGAGCATCCGGCAGCGTTCAAATCTCATGATTTATATCCATTCGTTTAATGAATTGATATCATCATAGCTTGTCATGTCCAAATGTACAGGCGTGACGGACACATACCCGTCATTGATGGCTTCAAAGTCTGTGACATGCCCTTGTGTTTCCATCCATCCCAAGGCAGGCAATCCTATCCAGTAGTACTCTTTGCCGCGTGGGTTGTGGTGTACTTCTGCATGGTGTCCATAGAGTCGATTCCCTGCACGGGTTACTTTAAAGCCTTTACACGCTGAAGGCAAGAGAGGGGGAATGTTGACGTTGAGAAATTTGCGTGGAGGAAGGGGAAACTCTTTTTCAAAGATCTTTTTGACCAGTGTTGCAATACTCTCTTTAGCCAGTGCGTAACCATGTTCAGCGATGCTCTCACCACCGTTTTTATAGACTTGCGAGATAGCGATGGCTGGGATACCCTGAAGCACCGCTTCCATAGCAGCCGAGGCAGTACCTGAGTAGGTGATATCTTCACCCATATTTGAGCCGATATTGATGCCTGAGATGACGATGTCTGGTCTGTTTTCTTTGGTGAAGAGCTTATTGAGAGAAAGAAATACACAGTCTGTGGGCGTGCCGTCATCAAGTTTGTAAAAATTGTCATCCACTTCTACAAAATTGAGCGGTCTAGTGAGTGTCAGTGAGTGTCCGCAGGCCGATTTCTCAGTAGTGGGTGCAACCACTGTAACATGACCCAAAGGTCTGAGTGCTTCTGCAAGTGCCAAAAGTCCTTCAGACTCAAACCCGTCATCATTGGTAATCAGTATTTGCTTCATTTTTTAACTTTGTAGTAGATTTCACCGCCATTATAACCTTTTTGGTATAATATTCATTCTACTAAAGCATAAAAGGAATCACTGTGCAAAAAGAGCCCATGTTACAAGTAACGTACATCAAACTTTCAAAAGAGCTTGAGCACCTCAAAACAACAGAACGTGTCACCATCGCAACTGTGATCGATGAAGCAAGAGCGCTGGGAGACTTGAAAGAAAATGCAGAGTATCACGCAGCCAAAGAAAAACAGGGGCTCATGGAAGCGCGCATTGCTGAGCTTACAGATGTTGTAGGGCGCGCTCAGGTGGTAGACCCCTCGACATTTGAGCATATACGCATCAGTTTTGGCTCAACGGTGTGTCTGAGTGATCAGTGCAGTGAAGAAGAGCTGATATATACGATTGTAGGAGGCAAAGAGTCCAACCCCTCAAAAGGACTCATCTCTATCCAATCTCCTATGGCACGCGCACTGTTGGGCAAGGAAGAGGGCGACGAGGTTGAGTTGGTACTTCCTAGCGGTACCAAAAAGTATGACATTGAAGAAGTGTTGTTTAAAGAGATTATCTTAGGGTAAAAAGGGCATATTGTGATAAATGTAGGCGTTGTCGGAGCAAGTGGATATACGGGTCTTGAGTTGGTTAAACTGTTACTCAACCATCAGGGCTTCAAGCTAAACTACCTTGCCACCACTCAGGGTGATGTGATGATAGAGCAGCTTCATCCCTCCTTACTGGATGTCATCAGTTTGCCTGTAGAAAAAGCCGATGCATCAGTGGTCGCACAAAGTTGCGAACTGGTGTTTCTCGCACTCCCCCACAAGGCATCAATGGGTTTTGCCAAAGAACTCCTCGATAAAGGGGTAAAAGTGGTGGATCTCTCTGCGGATTATCGCTTGGAGCTTGAGACGTATGAAGCCCACTATTGTACGCATGAAGACATAGCACACCTACCCAAGAGTGTATATGCGCTCATCGAGTACTATAGAGAAGCGCTCAAAACCACCAATCTTGCTGCAGGTCCAGGCTGTTATCCCACAGCAACTCTGCTGGGTATCTTGCCGTTTATTCCTTATCTTGATACGAATGCACCTTTGTTTGTCGATGCAAAATCGGGTGTTAGCGGTGCGGGAAAAGCCTTGAGTGAGATGACACATTTTGTGAACATCAATGACAATATTTTTGCCTACAACCCGCTCAAACACCGCCATGCACCGGAAATTGCAGAGAAGATAGAAAAAATACACGGTGTAAAGATGTCGGTCAATTTTGTGCCCCATCTTATACCTGCCACCCGCGGTGAACTGGTGTCTGTGTATGCCACACTCAAAGAGAACATCGACCCGCTGGAAGTCCTTAAAAAACACTATGCCAATGATGCTTTTGTACGTATCAGAGAAAACCCAGTTGACATTAAAAGTACGTCCGGAACCCATTTTTGTGACATCTTCGCTGCTAAAAATGGCAATGCACTCTTTGTGAGTTCTGCCATTGATAACCTGTTACGAGGTGCTAGTTCACAAGCACTTGCAGCTGCAAATCTGATGTGCGGATATGACGAGGGTATGGGGTTGCCTGTTATAGCGTATGTGCCGTAATAAGTTTATTGTTTATATTTTTTTGTTTTGATTTCCTTTCATTTGAATTGAGGTATTGTTTCTCTCTTCATTTTTTTAGAAAAAACGAAGCAAAAAAGCGTTGTGGCTCTCGAATCGCTTCGCTTTCAAAGACGTTCGCCACAACAAAGGCACGCTTTGCGTGATTAATACAGGAAGGCTCAATGATTGAGATAAAAGAAAATGCCCTATTTATTGCGGATTCACATTATCCTCATCATGGAGATGCTTTTTTAGAGCTGCTTCAAAAGCTTGACAGCGGTACCATCCAAACCCGACAACTCTTTTTGATGGGCGATAACTTTGATCTGCTCTTTGGGTATAATGAGTTCATCCAGACTTTTTCACACGAAGCCATAACCCTCATACAAAAGCTTTCCCAAAAAATAGAGATACACTACTTTGAAGGCAACCATGATTTTTGCCTGGAAGAATTGTTCCCGAGTTGTCACGTTTACCCCAGAGAAATGCAGCCTGTACGTTTTGAACTTGCAGGAAAAAAAGTAGCCATTTCACATGGAGACAAATATGCCACGGGTTTTCTTTACACTCTTTACTGCAAAGCGTTACGTAATAAAATCACACTGAACCTGCTTAAACCTTTTGAAAAATCAATCATCACCCATCGGATGCAAAAACTCTCCTCTAAGCAGATCTGTTTTTCCTTTGACGGATTTGAAAAAAGAGTAGCAGCCATTTTGAAGCACTATACTGAAGCAGATTTGGTCATAGAAGGGCATTTCCACCAAGCTAGAGTTGTGGGCAAATACATCTCTCTGCCATCATTGGCATGTCAAGGCAAAGTAGGGGTAGTAGAAGAGGGCACGCTCGTCTTTAAGCGACTCTAATGGTTTACATCACACTCTTTGCAACAGCCTTTTTTTCTGCTACCTTGCTGCCTATGGGAAGCGAAGCGCTGCTTCTTTATGATGTATCGCAGTACGACAGCGTTTTGTTGCTATGGAGTGTTGCAACTCTGGGCAATACATTGGGGTCAGTGTTAAACTATTGGCTTGGACTAAAAGGTGAGGGCTATCTTGAAAAAAAGGAAGTTGTATCTGCCAAGAAGATGAAAAATGCAAAAGTGTTTTTTGAAAAGTATGGAGGATGGACACTGTTGCTGTCATGGATGCCCATCATCGGAGATCCGTTGACGTTCATCGCAGGTGTACTGGGCTACAGCTTTAAGCGTTTTGTACTCATTGTCGCTCTAGCCAAAGGGGTGCGTTATGCGGTTGTCATCTTTTTGGCAAGCAGTTTGTCCGTGTAGAAAGAACCAAAAGGCACTAAAGAGAGGAGGGTATAGAGACCTGTCTCCTTCCAAGTAAATTCAGCTTCCTTTTTTGCTTCCATGATTTGATACAAAAAGGCAAAAACAAGTACACCGTGCAGCATACCCACAATCTTTGTAGCCATAGGGTACCCAAAGCTATATTTGAGCGGCATCGCAATAAAGATCAGGATGATAAAGGAGATACCCTCGATTTTATTGATAAGACGAAACTTTTTTAATTCAGACATAGACTCTCCTATTTTTTAACAGAGTATAGCAGATTAACCTATAAGCTCACTGCACAGATCAAACCGATTATGCGTCATCAAATGCACCTTGCCATGCAGTTCCATCATCTCATCAAAAATACGTTTGGAAAGTGCAAATCCTACTTCTTGTTCCCTATCTTCACCATCCATGCTGGCTAGATTCATCTCATCAATGATGGTTTTTGGCACAGAGATACCCGGAACTTTGTCGTTGATGAAGTTGGCAGTTTTGGCGCGGACGATGGGAAACTGCCCCAAGACCAACTGTGCTTCTTTGGCGGTGTCTCTGATGCTCTCTTCTTTTGCTTCTTCAAAGAGTGAGAGAAGTTCTTTGGCATTGTCGAGATCATACACAGGCTGGGTGATGATGGCACGCGCACCATAATTGAGCTTTTTGATCATACGTTTTTTTAAACTATTCATATCTTTGGCGGTTGCATTGCTCACGGCAAATGGGTAGATAGGTTTAGGCGGAGGATTGAGCTGTTTGTTGCTGTAGTCTACGCCTTTGTTGAGATGGTGGATGATGCTTAAAAGTAGTGTAGAGTCGCGTTCGAGCACCCCTTTAACATCGGGTTGGTCAGAAAATTTTGCAGGGTCACCGGTGAGTGCAAGGATGCAGCGCAGATCAAAATCATTGGCACCCAGCAGGGTGGACTGCAAAGACAGTTTGTTTTTGTCACGCATACTCATCGTAGCAAGGACTGGTTTTCCAAAGGTCTGCTGTACTTTGATAGCAGAAAGTACCCCTGACATTTTGAGCTTAGCTAAAGGATTGTCCGTGCAGGAGAATCCGGTGACTTTTTCATGTAGATTATATTTTTTAATATCTTCAATGATACCATCAATCGACGCGCCATGAGGGGGGTTTATTTCAACCGTGATAAAGTTTTTCTCCAAACACAAAACATCGCAAAATTTTTCAAACATGGTACTTCTTTTATGGTTATTATATTTTATTGCTATAATTCTATCCAAATAATACATAGAGGTACAACAGATGTCCAAACTGGCAGTTTTTGATTTTGATTCGACACTTATGGATGGTGAGACGATAGACTTTTTAGCCCGTCCGCTGGGGCTTGAAGCTCAGGTAGCCTCCATCACCGAGCGTGCGATGTCAGGAGAGTTGGATTTTTACAAAGCACTCAGAGCCAGAGTGGCCTTACTTGAAGGACTGGAAGAACAAAAAGTCAATGAGATTTGTGCCTCACTTCCGATGATACAAGGGGCTACTGAAGTGGTAGCAGGGTTGAAAGAGAAAGGCTATAGAGTGGTATGCTTCTCGGGCGGTTTTAGAAACGCAACCAAACCCGCATGCGAAAAACTCGGTATCGATGCTGATTTTTCAAACTTTCTGCATGCTGAAAATGGGGTGCTCACAGGACAGGTGGGAGGTGAGATGATGTACTCTGCCGCCAAAGGCGATATGATCCTGCGCATACAAAGTCTGCTTGGTATAAGTCGTCAAGATACACTGGTTGTAGGTGATGGCGCCAATGACTTGAGTATGTTCGCCCATGCTGATACACGCGTGGCATTTTGTGCCAAACCTATCCTGAAAGAAGCGGCGACCCATTGCGTAGATGTGAAAGATTTGCGGGAGATCTTAAAAATAGTATGATGGCTGGGTCTATTCCCAGCTTGTTTTGCTTTTAAGATTATTGTTGTCCTTGCCTTGACTGAGTCTTTGCATGAAATCTTGAGCATATTCCAAGCCTTTTTGCTTAAAGTGTGCAGCGACTTGAGGTACATAGACCTTATCGCTTGTGAGTGAAAAAAGCTCCAACCATCTGGTGAAATGTTCATCCTCAAGCCCCACGATGGTGAAATGGGGACCATAGGGATCACTGTAGTACAAGTTCTTGTCCAAAAGTACGGTTGACCAAAAGTTTACCAAGAGATCGATATGTTCTTTCCACTCTTCTCCTTCCAGATCTTCTCCGAGCTCGAGTATAAAAAAATGACCGATCAAGGGATCTCTCATTGCTTCATGATAGAAGAGCGTCACGAGTGTTTCAATGTTTTCTTGCGTGATGGTATGGTGCAGTTTCACGCTTTATCCTTTTTGTTGTACTATGCCAAACTGCTTCATGTATGAGCTGTTTAGCGCAAAGCAGGCAAACTATTTTTGGACGCGATTATAGCGATATTTTCAAAAAGAAGAAATGATATCCGACATCACTCATCAAAACAAAAACTTATATCGCTATGTTATAATCACTCAAAAATATCAAGCAAGGACTCTTTTGCCAACAAAAAAATGTACGATTAAAACCTTACTTGAACAACTTTTGATGTATAAAAGAGAAGTGGTTATTGGCAACATCATTGCGATACTTGCCACCTTTTTAGTGGCACTCATTCCTCTGTTGATTCCGATACTTGTAGATGAGTTGTTGTTGGGTAAAGACCATGGTTTCATCACCTTTGTCAGCCAGCATCTTTTTACGAGCGATACAAAAGGATATGTCTTTTTTGTATTGGCGATCATCATCGTGTTGCGTATATTGAGTACACTGCTTTCCATACTCCAAACCAAGATATTTGTTTCTATATCAAAAAATATTACTTATGATATGAGAGTGGCTTTGCTGGAGCATCTCAAACGTATATCACTCAAAGAATTTGAGATGATGCGTGTGGGTGCAGTCACATCCAAACTGGTTACCGATATCGAAACCATCGATGGTTTTATCAGCTCCACCATCTCTAAACTCATTGTAGCGGTGCTTCTTTTGCTCTTTTCTGCGGTGGTTTTGCTTGGTATACACTGGCAGTTGGCTATTTTTATCTTGATTACCAATCCTTTGGTGGTTTTGTTTACTGTGAAGATGGCACGAAGCATCGGTGAACTCAAAAAACAAGAAAACAAAGCGGTAGAGATGTTTCAGTCAACGCTCACTGAAACGCTTGAACTTTTTCACCAGATACGCGCTGCCAACAAAGAGGATTACTTCTTTAAACAGAGCAAGCAAAAAGCAGAGGCGCTGAAGGAACATGCCGTCAATTACGGATATAAATCAGATGCTTCACAAAAGTTCTCTTCATTGGTGTTTCTTACAGGCTATGAGATTTTTAGAGCCGTGAGTATTTTGGCAGTGGCTTACAGTGACTTGTCAGTCGGGCTGATGCTGGCAATCTTTTCCTACTTGTGGGTGATGGTTGGGCCCACCCATGACATTATAAACTTCCAGTATGTGCTTTCGAGTGCAAAAGCGGCATGCGGGCGTGTAGAGAGTATCTATGAGATGGAGCAGGAACCTCAGATCACCCAGAGCAGTGATCCCTTTACGGGAAAACATGCGATAGCGATCGAAGTAAAAAATCTCTCGTTTGCCTATCTTGAAAATAAAGATATATTAACTAATATCAGTATGTATTTTGAAGAAGGCTCAAAAGTTGCTATCGTCGGTGCAAGCGGTTCGGGGAAGACGACACTCTCCAATATTTTGGTAGGATTTTATCCTTTTCATACCGGTGAGATACTCTATGATGGGGTGTCAAACAAAACATTGAAACTTTCAACGATTCGTGAAAACATTCATCTTATCTTGCAACATCCTAAACTCTTTAATGATACAATGCGCTTTAATCTGACCTTAGGCAAACATTACAGTGATGAAGCCGTGAAAAATGCACTGCATATCGCACAGCTGGATGATGTCATGGAGCGTTTGGACCTGGGGTTGGATACGCTGGTTGGAAAAGATGGTATAAAGCTCAGCGGAGGACAGCGTCAAAGAGTAGCCATTGCACGGATGATTTTATCAGACCCTAAGGTGGTTATTTTTGATGAATCAACTTCTGCTTTGGATGTCCATACCGAGGTGAGACTGTTTGGTGCTTTACAGGATTTTTTAGCCGACAAAACGGTCATCACGATAGCACACAGACTCAGTACCATCAAAAGTGCCGAGCATATTTATGTGCTCGAAGATGGTGTAGTAGTGGACAGTGGTACACCCAAAGAGCTTTTAGAGAAAGATCAGAGTTATTTTTCAAGTATGGTGTAGAAAAAAGGGACAGAGTGGATATTTTTCAAGCAGTTATTATAGGTATTATCGAAGGGTTTACAGAGTTTTTACCTGTATCTTCTACGGGACATATGATTGTTGCAAGCAAGTTTTTGGGTGTATCCCAAAATGCACTCACCAAAGCCTATGAGGTGATTATCCAATTTGCCGCCATCCTTGCAGTGATGCTTGTCTATAGAGAAAAAATCACCTTTAAAAAAAGAGCACTCTGGCAAAAACTTTTTGTTGCTTTTTTACCTTTGGCTGTTGTAGGATTTATCTTTAAAGATGAGATTAAAGCATTGTTTGCAGTAGAGATCGTTGCTTGGATGTTTATTGCAGGCGGTATCGTTTTTTTGATTGTTGAATACTTCTATAAAGAAAAAGAGTGGCACATCAATGATGTAGAGCAAACCAGCTACAACCAGGCTTTTTTAGTCGGTGTTGCTCAGGTATTTGCTTTGATTCCCGGTGTAAGCAGGGCAGGAGCGACGATTATTGGAGGTTTGATGGTGGGTCTAGACAGAAAAGCCTCTGCGGAATTTTCTTTTTTGCTTGCCATTCCCGTGATGGCAGCCGTAAGCGGTTATGATTTGCTTAAACACTATGAGGAGTTTGCACAAGCAAATTGGAGTGCTTTTTTGGCTGGGTTTATCGCAGCGTTTATTGTTGCTTATGTGACGATCAAACTTTTTCTTGCTTTTATCCAGCGTTTTACTTTTGTCGCCTTTGGCGTGTATCGCATTCTTTTTGGCATGATTTTGCTGATGGTGTAAAGTAAGAACATTGAATTTATAGAATTTCTCATGAGAGATTCTTTTAAGTTCAAGATATTTTTTTGGACAGGAACGAGTCTAACTCGTAATTTAAAGGGTCATAATGAATTTTAGTGAATTTAATTTCCATGCCGATATTGCAAAAGGTGTGAAAATAGCAGGCTTTAAAGAGCCAAGCCCCATTCAGGAATTGGCGATTCCTATCGTCATGGGTGGATCAGACATGGTGGGTCAGGCACATACGGGTACAGGAAAAACAGCAGCCTTTGGATTGCCCATACTTGACAGACTTGCCAAAGGCGAGATAGAACGAGCATTGGTGATAACCCCTACAAGAGAGCTTGCAACCCAAGTCGCGGATGAACTGTATCACTTGGGGCGTTTTGCAGGCATAAGAACTTTAACGGTTTATGGCGGAGTCGGATATGGACGACAAATTGCACTGATCCACAAAGGCGTGCAGATCGTGGTGGCAACGCCGGGAAGACTCAAAGATCTCTACAAAAAAGGCAAGATAGATAGTTTTAACCCTGAGATAGTCGTCCTTGATGAGGCAGATGAAATGCTTGATATGGGCTTTTTGGATGAGATCAAAGAGATTTTTGAATACATTCCCCAAAACCGACAAACCCTGCTTTTTTCTGCAACGATGCCAGAACCCATCAAAGAGTTGGCAAGTCATATACTTTATATGCCTGAGTTTATCTCAGCCGTAGGTGAAGATGAAACGACCAACAATGTTATTGATCAGCGCTACTACATGATACATGAAAATCAAAGAGATGATGCCATCGTAAGACTGCTTGAGACAGAAGAAACCAATAAATGTATCATCTTTTGCCGTATGAAAAGAGAAGTAGACAGACTCGCAGAACATCTTAATGCCTTAGGGTTCAGTGCGAGCGGTTTACACGGTGACCTGGAACAATCTGATAGAGAAGTTGTCATTAAGGCATACAGAAGAGGTGAGACAAAGATTATGGTAGCAACCGATGTAGCCGCGCGGGGCCTTGATGTCAAAGATGTTACCCATGTTTTTAACTATCATATCCCCTTTGATCCGCAGTCGTATGTTCACCGCATCGGTCGTACAGGGCGTGCAGGCAAGAGCGGACAAGCAATCACACTGGTGACAACAGAAGAGTTTAAAGAGCTGCAGCGCATTCAAAAAGAAGTGGGTGCAGAGATGCGACTTGCTACCATACAAGGTCATGGTGGGTTGGATGAGGCAGGATTTGAGTATCTAGCCGAGAAGATCAGAGATATACATGTCCATAGTGACGCATTAACGCTCCTTACGTACATGAAAGAGATGGATACAACCTTGCTTCTGGAAAAACTCATCTCAAGACTCATAGAACAAGAGCAGCATCAGTTTAGCACGCAGATCGGTTTTGATCAGGATACGGTAGATGAGATGATGGAAGATTATAGTACAGAACAAAAAGAGACACGCGGTAGCAATCGCAGAAGAAAAAGAAGATAATTACGCTATTTTAACTAATAACAAGCAAAATTGTTTTAAAATTTATCGTATTAAACTACAAAAAGGTTGGGTGAACATGGAAATTAATTTGGTAGGCGAAAGCCTAAAATTTATGGTCTTGGGAATGGCAATTGTATTGGTTTTTTTGCTTATAATGGTGGAAATTATGAAGCTTCAAGCTAAAATAATCAATAAATACTTTCCGGAAAAGGCACCTAAAATTGTTCCTGCTTCCAACAATCCTCCTCTTACACAAACAAATACTGAAGAAGAAGCGCATCATGTAGCTGCTATTGTTGCTGCTGTAGCTGAATTTCGTAAACAATCATAATACTAAGGTATCATAAATGGCTAAAAAATATATTGATGTAATGGACACTACTTTTAGGGATGGATTTCAGTCTGTCTTTGGCGGTCGTGTGCTTATGGATGACTTTTTTCCTGCAGTAGAAGCAGCTAAAAAAGCAGGTATTACCCACTTTGAATTTGGCGGCGGCGCTAGGTTTCAATCGCTTTATTTTTACTTGCAGGAAGATGCATTTGAAATGATGGACGGTTTTAGAGAAATCGTAGGTCCAGATGCCAATCTTCAAGTGCTTTCACGTGGTATCAACACCGTGATGCTTGATACGGGAAGCCGTGAGATGATAGATCTTTTTGCGAAGATGTTTAAAAAACACGGAACCACAACGGTACGTAACTTTGATGCACTCAATGACGTTAACAATCTTGCTTTCTCTTCAGAGATGATCAAAAAGCACGGTATGAACCATGAAGTGGTTGTGACGATGATGGATCTGCCTCCAGGATGTACCGGTGCGCATGATGTGGCTTTTTATGAAAAAACCCTGAGAAACATTTTAGATTCTGGCATTGCCTTTGACAGTGTTTGTTTTAAAGATGCCTCTGGAACTGCCAACCCTCACAAGGTATATGAGACGATCGAGATGGCAAGAAAACTTTTGGGCGAATCTGTGCACCTTAGACTCCATACCCATGAGACAGCAGGTGTTTCTGTTGCCTCGTACCTGGCAGCGCTTGAAGCGGGTGCTAATGGTATAGATATGGCAGCCTCTCCGGTTAGTGGCGGTACATCACAACCGGATATCTTGACAATGTTGCATGCTACTAAAGGCTCCAACTATAATCTTGGCGATTTACAACTCGATAAAATCCTCAAATACGAAGAGAGACTCAAAGAGTGTCTTGCTGATTACATGATACCGCCTGAAGCAACACAGGTTTCTCCACTTATCCCTTTTTCACCTATGCCAGGTGGCGCACTTACTGCCAATACACAGATGATGAGAGATGCGGGTGATCTTGAGAAGTTTGATCAAGTAATTGCTGCGATGAAAGAAGTGGTGGAGCGTGGAGGTTACGGTACTTCTGTAACTCCTGTGAGCCAGTTTTACTGGCAGCAGGCTTACGCAAATGTGATGTTTGGACCGTGGAAGCAGATAGCACCAGGTTATGGGCGTATGGTACTCGGGTACTTTGGTAAAACGCCTGTTGAAGCGGATAAAGAGATTATCGAATTGGCATCACAAAAATTAAAACTTGAGCCAACAACAGAAAACCCGCTTGATATTGCAGACAGAGATGAGAAAAAATCGATAGCACACTGGATAAAAGTACTTGAAGATGAAGGACTTGAGGCAACTGAAGAAAATATCTTCATAGCCGGTGCATGTGATCAAAAAGGTATTGCGTTCCTAAAAGGTGAAGCACCTCTAATGGTAAGAAAAGGTAAAAATAATTGTAAGGAAGAAGCAGAGATGGCAGGAAATTATACAGTAGTAGTAGACGGTAAACAATATAGTGTACAAGTTGTTGAGGGTGAAGGTGATATTCAGATAACGCCAGCAGCAGCACCAACAGCCGCCAAAGTAAATGCAGTGGCTGAAGCAGCAGCACCGACTGTACTTTCAGGTTCAGCGGGAAGTACAGAGATCCATTCGCAAACACCTGGAAATGTATGGAAAATCACAAAAAATCCAGGTGATACAGTAGCTGAGGGTGATGTGATCATGATTTTGGAAGCTATGAAAATGGAAATCGATATTTTGGCACCTAAAGCAGGTAAAATCTCTTCAATCAATGTCAATGTCAATGATTCGGTAGCCGATGCACAGTTGTTAGCGACAATGGTATAAGAATGATGTTGAAACATTTTTTATTTTCTGTACTGTTTGCTTTTACGGCATTGACATCTATGGTTCAAGCTTCATCAGCGCCAGAGCCAGCCGTAGCAGTTGAAGAAAAAGTCTATGAATCTAAAACGGTCGTTGAATTACTTGAGAGTTTTTTTCAAACCACGGGAATAAACGCAATGATCAATACAAAAGATGGCGTCAAAGGCGGTCATGGTGAAGAACTGACTCATTTTGCCCAAGGCTGGGGCAGGGTGATTATGTTTGCTATCGTTTTTCTTCTCTTTTATTTGGCTATTGCTAAGGGTTTTGAGCCTCTTTTGCTTCTTCCTATCGCATTTGGAGGACTTTTAGCCAATATACCTATAGCCAACATGACAGGTCCTGACGGTATGTTGGGAATCATCTACAGTATGGGTATAGCAAACCAATTTTTTCCACTGCTTATTTTTATGGGTGTTGGTGCTATGACAGACTTCGGTCCACTTCTTTCAAATCCTAAAACTGCATTACTTGGCGGTGCAGCACAGTTTGGGATTTTTGGTTCACTCGTTGGTGCTGCAGCCTTGTCTCAATATACAGGCATGGTAGACTTTACACTCAAGCAGTGTTCAGCGATTAGTATCATCGGTGGGGCAGATGGTCCTACTTCTATCTTTATCGCTTCTGCACTTGCACCTGAGCTTCTTGGCGCGATTGCTGTAGCGGCGTATTCGTATATGGCGCTCGTTCCGGTGATTCAGCCTCCTATTATGAAAGCATTGACGACAGTAGAAGAGCGTAGAATTGTGATGAAATCAACACGAAAAGTAAACAGTCTTGAAAAGCTTATTTTTCCACTGATCGTAGTGGTGATGATTGCATTGATTTTACCTGATGCTGCTCCTTTGATGGGTGCATTTGCTTTGGGTAACTTTGCCAAAGAGTCAGGAGTAGTAGATAGACTTTCAAATGAGATGCAAAATTCACTCATTAACATCGTTACTATTTTCCTTGGTTTAGGTGTAGGCTCAAAACTGGCTGCAGAGCAATTTTTGATTGCTGAGACCATAGGTATTATGATTATCGGCCTTCTTGCATTTGCGGCAGGGACAGCGGCGGGTGTGATTATGGCTCAGCTGATGAACAAGTTTTCAAAAGCAGACCCTATCAATCCACTGATAGGAGCTGCAGGGGTTTCAGCTGTTCCTATGGCGGCAAGGGTTGCCAGTAAGGTTGGCTCAGAGGCAAGACCGGGTAATATTTTACTGATGCATGCGATGGGTCCCAATGTAGCTGGCGTTATCGGTTCAGCAGTTGCTGCAGGTGTTCTGCTTTCAATCTTTAAGTAAACATACTATTTTGATGCTTCCTGATATAGGAAGCATCAATTAAAAAACACTGTTTGTTTTTTAATTGATGCTTTAGCATTTTACTAATACACTGTACAAAAGAGGATACTATATGAGTACTAAAATGCCCAATGGACTTGACAAACTTGGATTAAAAGACATCGGTGAGGTGTACTACAATCTGAGTTATGACGAGTTGCGAGCGCACGAAGTAAACAATCAGGAATGTAAGATTTCGACATCAGGCACAGCGATGTGTGATACAGGTATTTTTACAGGCAGGAGCCCTAAAGATAAATATTTTGTCGATCAGGCACCTTCAAATGAGCATATTTTTTGGGGTGATGTCAATAAAAAAATTGATAAAAAAATTTATGAAGAGCTGCTTGATATCACCTTGTCGCAGCTCTCAGGTAAAAACATTTATGTGACTGACGTCTATGCCGGTGCAAGTGCAGCAAGTAAACGCTCTATCCGTTTTATCACAGAAGTAGCATGGCAGGCACACTTTGTCAAAAATATGTTTATTCGTCCGTCTGAATCCGAACTTGAAAGATTTGTACCAGATTTTACAGTTTATAATGCGTGTAAAACCATCGATGAAAAATACAAAGAACATGGATTAAACTCTGATGTTTTTGTTGTTTTCAATGTGGAAGATAATGTCTCCATTATAGGAGGTACATGGTATGGCGGTGAGATGAAAAAAGGCATTTTTTCGATGATGAACTACTGGCTGCCACTTGAGGGAAAACTTCCGATGCATTGTTCAGCTAATGTAGGTGAAAATGAAGATGTCTGTCTCTTTTTTGGTCTTTCAGGTACAGGAAAAACAACACTTTCAACTGATCCTAAACGCGCACTCATAGGCGATGATGAGCATGGCTGGGATAACCATGGTGTGTTCAACTTTGAGGGCGGATGTTACGCGAAGGTGATCAATCTTGATGAAAAATCTGAGCCTGAGATTTATGGCGCTATTATCAAAGATGCACTATTGGAAAATGTTGTTGCAGATGAAAACGGCATGGTAGATTACACTGATGGATCTAAAACCGAAAATACCCGTGTCTCTTACCCTATAGAACATATTGCAAATCATAAAAAAGATTTACAGGCAGGGCATCCCGATAACATTATTTTTCTTTCCGCAGATGCTTTTGGTGTCTTACCTCCAGTATCTAAGCTCACTAAAGAGCAGGCTATGTACTATTTTTTGAGTGGCTATACGGCCAAAGTTGCTGGTACCGAAAGAGGTATCACTGAACCTGTTGCAACATTTTCAGCTTGTTTTGGTGAAGCATTTTTACCTCTGCATCCGACAGTTTATGCAAAACTTCTTGGTGAAAAGATAGACGAGCATGGTGTCAATGTTTATTTGGTCAATACAGGCTGGACAGGCGGTCCATACGGTACAGGAAAACGTATGAGTATCAAAAACACCAGAGCGTGTATAGATGGTATTTTGAGTGGCGCTATTCTAAATGCTGAGTTTGAAACCTTAGACATATTCAATCTTGCCATTCCAAAAACACTTGAAGGGGTGGAGACAGCAGTACTGAACCCTAGAAATACATGGAATAATAAAAAAGGGTATGATGCTATGTTGTCAAAACTTGCCATAATGTTCCAAGAAAACTTCCATCGTTACGATAGCAACGGCGGAGAGTTTGACTTTGCTTCTGCCGGTCCTCAGCTTTAATTTATCTATTTTTTGCACTTTTGTTTTGGCAAGAGTGCATCATACAGTTAACCAAACTACAGTATACTTCGAAACATTCATTTATCAAAAGGAAACACCATGAATATTAATAAAATCAGATCAACCTGCAGACCGATAAGAATTGTGGTCGGATTGGCATTGATAGGGTATGGACTTTTTTCAACAAGCCCACTCTTTAATGATACAATCCAAACATGGACATGGTCATGGTTCTACTTGGGAATCATCCCTCTTATAGCTGGGATTGTCAACTTTTGTCCTCTTTGTATTATTACTAAAAAATGTGACATTTAGCACTGTGAAAAACTAGAAGTTGGATTGATGTCTCTATCAACACTAGGATTATCTAACGAACTTCTCAGGGCAGTGAGCGAAAAAGGCTATAGTGACGCTACACCGATACAACATGCCCTTATACCAGCAATGTTCACAGGTCGTGATATTATTGCAGGTGCACAAACAGGTACGGGAAAAACCGCAGGTTTTGCCCTTCCCATACTTCATGAGTTGGCGAAAACAGGTGTAGAAGGTCAACATTACCCCAAAGCAGTCATTCTTGTGCCTACACGGGAACTTGCCCGTCAGGTACACGCCTCTTTTGAAGCATACGGAAAGTATCTTGCTTTAAAAAGTGTGGTACTTTACGGCGGCGCAAACCTGACAAAACAAGCTAACACACTTAAAAATGGTGTAGATATTATTATTGCTACTTCTGGGCGTCTTCTTGAACATATCAATCAAAAAAATATCACTCTTGAAGGGGTAAGCTATCTTGTTTTAGATGAGGCAGATACCATTTTAGATATGGGCTTTGTGCATGAAGTGGGCAAAATTCTCGAACATCTTCCAAAAAGAAGACAAAATGTACTTGTCTCAGCGACGCTTTCGGGTTCAGTGAAGCGTTTATCGGAGCAGATACTTTATAAGCCAAAACTCATAGAAGTAGATAGCATGGGAACCTCTGCACACTCAGTAGAGCAGAGAGTCTATCTGGTGGAGAAAGAGAAAAAATCAGAGCTGCTTTCTTTTTTGATCGGCTCACGTAATTACAAACAGGTTCTTGTGTTTGTACGTAAAAAAGAAGTAGCAGACGAAGTGTCTCATGAACTTAATCTCTCTGGACTCCAAACCGCAGTGATTCATGGCGGAAAAAGTTCAGGTGAGAGGAACAGGGCACTAGAGGGCTTCAAAGAAGGAAAAGTGCGAGTACTGGTGGCTACAGATATTGCTGCACGCGGGTTAGATATTCCTGCGCTTGAAGTAGTCATTAACTTTGACATCCCCCATGTGACAGGCGATTATATACACCGTATCGGGCGTACAGGAAGGGCGGGTTCTAAAGGTCTTGCCCTGACGCTTATCTCACCGTTTGAGATGGTAGCGCTTAAAGAAGTAGAGAAACTCATGGGCAAAGCGATACCGCAAGAGAGACTTGAAGGATACGCACCTGCTATGGTTGTGAAGCAAAAAGGTGCACGTAAAAACCCCAATGAACACAAAAATGCTGACGGTGCTTTTGGCAAAAAGAAAAAAGCTGTCGGTGTGGCGCCTAAAAGTAAAAAACGTAAAACAACCAAACGCGATGCCTATAAGCGTTTTGATGACCCGCAGCCAAAAGCAGAAAAAAAAGAAACAGGACGAAGCAAGAAAAAAAAATAGTCTACTTTTCTTTTGCCGGTTTGAGTGAAAATTTCCCTATCTCTTCCAAAAAAGTAGTCGCATAGGAGCCTTTAGGCAGATAAAAATCAACGATAAGCCGTTTACTGTCTGCCTGATAGGTTGTTTCTACATTTTTAGGCCATACCCATGCAAAACGTCTGTCTCCTTTGAGACTGCTCAACTCTTTGTCATCATAGGCACTTTCAAGATGATAGGCATCACTTTTTGAACGCTCCACATTGGCACCGCTAAGCAGCCCTGTGGGTGAAGTCTTACCTTGTTTAAATAATTCGCTACTGTGCAACATTTCTTTTACGAAATCCATTTTGCCAAAGGGGTAAGGCATGATGATGTCACCCAAAAACAGTTTAAAAAACTGCGGTTGTTTTGCTAAGGCATTGATGAGTTCAAGTGGAAAATCTAGTTTCTGCGCTGCTTCTTTGGTGTTATTTTCGCTGATAACTTTAGAGAGTTTTACGCGCAAAGAGAGCCACGTATTGAAAAGGTGACTTTGGTACGCAGAAACGAGAAGTTTCTCTTTGCTGCCTTTTAGTTTTTTTCCGCTGTGTGCTATCTCTTTGCCTTGCAGGTATGAGTGAGAGTCTTCTCCAAAACGCTGATAGCCAAAATAGTTGGGTATGCCATCTACTTGCATTTTTTTCGCTGTCGTGGTAAAAAACTTCGCATCACTTTCGTTGATGTCATGTAAGACAATCATGAAACGATTGCCTTTGAGTTGACCTACTTTGATGGGCGCTTTACTGTAACTGCGTTCTAGTATCTCTATTTTTTCTGTTGTCAGATTTTTATTGAGTTCTTTTTCGTACTGCCTGGGAAGTGAAACATACTGTATGGTAGTCGCACTTTTGTCTTTAAGTCCTGCATACCCGATGTCGCGCTCTTGCAGACCGGTAGCTTTGGCAAGAACTGTGATGAGCTTCCATGTGCTCATATCTGTTTTTTTGATTTTGAGGTGCAGATAATTGCCTGTACCCGTAGCAGGATAAAGCGGTATCTCTTCCACAAAAAAGCGTTCAATGGTTTGTTTAAAATCGAATGTAAGCGGTGTATGATTATAAGCGTAGGTTTTAGTAGGATTCATAGAGAAATTATAGCGAAATAATGATGTAGCATCTCTATATTGCGATCAGGATAAGAGTGTAAGTGATATAATCTAAAATAAGTATCATGATAAACGGACAAAGGTGAGGCATGAAAGATCGAACAATCACAGTTTCTGTTTCCGGATCTGGTGGCAGCGGAGCCGTTACTATAGGACTTGTTTTACTTAAAAGCATTGCAAATGTAGGATTTTATGGGTATATGTCCCGTTCTTCCGGCCCTCAGATACGCGGAGGAGAATCATCGGTCATTCTTAGCTTTTCAGATCATCCTATCGAGAGAAATGCTGATGGCATTGATCTACATTTTGCCTTGGACTGGCGTGGTTTTGAACGCTTTAGTGATGAGATAGCTTTGAATTCGGATAGTTGTGTTATATTTGATAGCAGCCATGACACGCTTCCCGATATGGTTGCAAAAATTGGTGCAAACATCATTGAAGTGAATCTAAAAGAACAGGTGAAGCAGATCAAAGAAAGCCTGCCTAACAGTTTTGCCATCGGTATTCTTGCTGCGCAGATAGGTTTGCCTTTGGAGAGTGTTTTTAAAGCTTTGCAGCAAACATTGCATCAAAAAGACGAAGCCTTCATAAAAGACACTATCCGTGCTATAGAAGCGGGATATACGCTGCTGGAAGAATCTCCTTCTTTGATTTCAGACTGGCAGCCTTCTTCACAATCCCGATGGAATATCAGCGGAAATGAAGCCTGCGGTCTGGGTGCATTAAGAGGCGGTATACGATTGGTCGCAGCCTATCCTATCACTCCGGCAAGTGATATTGTAGAATACCTGGCACCTCGTTTGGAAAAAGTCGGGGGCACTGTGTTGATTGCTGAAGATGAATTGGCCGCCATGAATATGGTGATCGGTGGTTCTTTTGGGGGTAAAGCTTCTATGACAGCTACATCGGGTCCAGGAGTATCTTTAATGACAGAAGCGATGGGACTGGCTGTTGCTAGTGAAACACCGGCTTTGGTGGTTAATGTCATGCGGGGCGGGCCTTCAACGGGAATTCCCACAAAATCAGAACAGAGCGATCTAAACCAGGCACTGTTTGGGATGCATGGTGAAGCGCCGCATATAGTGGTTGCCCCCTTAAGTATTGCAGATACTGTTTCAGCCACACAATGGGCTGTGGGTCTTGCAGAGGCGATGCAGACGTTGGTTATCTTGCTGTCCAATCAAAGGCTTGGGCAGTCACGTGCCATTGTTGATGCGGTACCTGCCAAAACGTATGAGCTACAGCGTAAAGTATTGGCAGAGGAATCTGCAGAGCCTTATGAACGTTATGCTGTGACAGAAGACAGCATTTCACCGATGGCGATCCCCGGCAATAAACAGGGACTCTATACTGCGGAGGGATTGGAACACACTGATGCAGGCAAGCCCTCTTCGATGGCTTCGGATCATCTACAGCAATTGAGAAAACGCGAGTCCAAAGTGGCACAGTTCGATTATAAGGACGAGTGGGCAGAAATCCTGACAAGCGGTAAGAGATCCCGAGCCATTGTATTGACCTGGGGATCTACATTCGGCAGTGTGAAGGAATCCGTTATGGAACTAAACAGAGAAGGTATGGCTATAGACCTTTTGGCTTTGAGACTACTCATGCCATTACGTGTGGATGCGATCAAAGAATTGTGTGAAGATAAGCAGGTGATTGTCGTTGAACAATCTTATTCAGGGCAATTTTATCATTACTGCCTGGGTCAGGGTGCTATTGGTGCTTCCTCTTTATCACTGGCTGAAGCAGGACCTTTGATGCTGAAAAAATCTGATATTAAGCATTTTATCAAGGAGGCGCTTCTATGAGAGATATGATTCAAGAAGCGTTCACGGCCAAGGATTATCTGTCTGACATCCGTCCTATATGGTGTCCTGGATGCGGCCATTTTTTCATTCTTAGGGCGCTTGCCCAGGCATTCGCATGGCTAAAACTTCCCAATGAACAGATCGGACTGATCTCCGGGATCGGCTGTTCTTCAAGGATCCCTGCCTATATCAATGCGTATGGATTTCATGGTGTGCATGGACGTGCATTGGCTTTGGCAACAGGTTTAAAGGCTGCACGTCCGGATATGCATGTGGTCGTTGCCGGAGGGGATGGTGACGGATATTCCATCGGAGGAAACCATTTTATCCATGCCTGCCGGCGCAATATGGATATGACCTACATCGTCATGGATAATGAAGTCTACGGTATGACAAAAGGGCAGCCGTCACCTACCACGGAGCCTGACTGGGAAAGCAAGTTTGCACCCCATGGAACGGGTATCCGCACCTTTAATCCACTCGGGGTCGCTTTAGCTTCAGGGGCAAGTTTCATAGCCCGGGGATTTGCGGGAGACCCCAATGGTCTTACGAAACTGATCATAGAGGCCATAGAGCATAAAGGTTTTTCCCTTGTTGAGATCAAAAGTCCCTGCGTTACTTTTCGTCCTGATGAGAAAGAGTGGAGCAAAACCATGCGAAAAATGAATATGGTACCTACGGATGATGTTTTAGAAGCAGCTGGAAAGATCCACGGCAGTGATGGGCTCGATACAGGTATTTTCTATCAGGCAACATTGCCGGTCTTTGAACCTCATAGCACCAAAGAAAAAACGGTTGCGGACTTTGAAAAGGAGTTTGAAGTATGAGCCATCCTAAAGAAAACCATTTAGATCCACTTCGGGTGCTTGCCATGATACATACTATGCTAGAAGAATCCATTTACCATACAGAGACGTTTGCACATACTTTAAATGTGCATCATAATGACAAAGCTGCCAAAGTATTCCATCTCATCTGTGAACAGTTCAAAGCAGAACAAGGTATCGTTTTGAACTGTACGCTCAAGGTGGATCTGCCAACTATTCCTCCTTGGGAAGAACCTTATGCAGAGTATATCCATCCCTCTTCAGTATTGATGCATACCAATTATCTAATGACGGAATCCGAAGCCTGGGGATTAATGTATGAGATGATCGAAATACATAAGCGTTTTTACACATTTTTATGTAAAGAAAATAGTGAAGATACTCTATTCAGCGTTGTAGACCAATTGGTAAACTATTGCAATGACTGTGGAGAAAAAAATAAAAGACTGGAAGCAAAAGCAGAAACAAAACGAAGTAAAAGCAGTGAAGATCTTGATATCATTTCTCTTCATAGTAATGAAGGCGGACTTTGGTAACTGCGTCAAAGACACAACAGTGGCTATAAAGATCTTATAGAAGTATCATGAAAATGTTGATACAAATGTTTTGTACGGTTTATGAGAGACCTCTTTTTAGAGTATTCAGATAGAGAAAAAGGGTATCTAATGAAGGGTATCAGCCGCATTTCCCCGGTGCACATTTCATACCGTTAAACTGTCCTGTCATGGTGCCATTGATACTCTCTTGCTGCATTTTTTTCATTTTTTCTTTCATCATTTCAGGATGTGCGATGAAGTTGTATCCTTTGTAAAGCGTGATACCACCATAGAGTACTACAAGCAGGGCAGCGAGTTTCATCATGGTACCGCGAAGTGAACCTTTTTGTAAAAACTTTGTAATGAAACCGAGGAAGAACAGTGCAGGGATGGTGGCAAGACCAAAAGTTGCCATCACCAATGCCCCGGCAAAAGGATTGGCTGTACTGGCTGCAAAAATGGCGAAAGAGTAGACCAGCCCGCAGGGAATAATCCCATTGAGCAAGCCTAAAAGATAAAAACTTTTGTATGAATGGGAGGACATGAGTGCTCTAAAGCTTTTTTGATACCAAGGATATTTGGAGACAGACCACTCAGCAGAGTTTAAAAATTTGAAGTTTCCTAAAAGCGAAAGTCCTGCAAGTATCATGAGTATTCCGGTAAGGACAAAAAGAAACCCTTTGGTTGTGGGCGTAAAAGCAATCACTTGACCGATAAAACCAAAGAGTGCGCCTAGGGCAGTGTAGGTGGTCACACGACCGAAATTATACGCCAAATGTGAAAATGTTTGCTGGGCATAGCTTGATTTTTGGTCTATCTTTGTAGAACTGTAGGCAACGACAATCCCGCCACACATCCCAATACAATGCCCCACGCTTCCCAAAAAAGCAGTCGTAAGAATGATGATCAAATCGATATTTCCCATATGCGGCATCCATTTGTTAAGTTTTTAAAACTATAGTATACTTTTGTTAAATTCGTGTTAAGGATGAGATGGTGTTTCAGACTGTAAAGCGTAATATGATGAAAATGTTTAGAGAGTTACTGGTCTATCACCATAGTTCATTGGAGTATCGAGCCAAGATTTTGACACTTTTGGTTTCAGCCAATGGTGAGATATGCGAATGTGAAAAACAAAAACTCAAAGATATAGCTCACACTATCTACAAGGACGATCATGAAAGGGCAGAACTGCTTTTGGATGCAGTTTATGAATACCATACAAAAATCATAAACAGTAACGGGCTTGATTTTGAACACCTCATCATGCTTGTGGAGAAAGAGACAAAAGAGATCAAACGTTTTGCAGAAAAGATAGACATAGATCTTCTGGTGCAGCTACATGAATGTGTCGAAGATGAAGATGACAGATTGTTTCAAGAGCGTATTTTGGATTTTTTACAAAACCTTAAGGATGAATATCTTATAGCTTAACTATCAAAAAAAGATAGGAGGATACCGTGAGTTCAGGTTGGGGATGTCAATTTATGGGAACAAAGGGTGAAGATAAAGAGTGGTGTTTAAAGTTGCATCATCATTGCGAGCCTGGTTGTAAGGGATGTATTATCGCAGGAAAAGTTGAATTTACACAGCCAAATATCTCTGATGAACAAGAACAAAAAGTAAAAAATCGCTCAGATAATCCCTTAAAGAGATAGGTTATGCCATCTCTTTTGTAAATTTTGCTTTCAGTTTTGCGAGTTTGGGTGGTATAACTGCCATGCAGTAGCCCTGCATGGGATTTTGACGGTAGTAGTCTTGATGGTATGTTTCTGCAGGATAGTAGCACTGTAGAGGTTCTATAAGTGTGACTATCGGATCATCATAGTCTAACTGTGCATTTTTCATCGCAGCCAAAGCAGCACTTTTAGTTTCATCATCTGTGTATAGAATAGTGGATCGGTATTGCGTGCCTCTGTCTGCACCTTGCTGATTAAGAGTCGTTGGATTGTGTGTTACAAAAAATATCTCCAAGAGTGTATCCGTTGAGATGATACTGTCATCATAGCTAATTTTAATGACTTCCGCATGACCTGTTGCACCTGTACAGATTTGCGTATAGGTAGGGTTTAGCGTTTCACCGTTGGCATAACCGCTTTCAACATCTCTCACTCCTTTAAGAAGTTCAAATACGGCTTCAGTGCACCAGAAACATCCCCCGCCTACTACCAATTCTTTTGTTGCCATTTGACTCTCCTTGTTATTGTATTTGTGTTTACTTTATTTGCTATAATACCCAAGTAAATAAAAACTATTCTAATGAAAGGAAGAAGCCTTATGAATGTAACTGTTGTTTGTCCGCATTGTCTCAAAGTAAATCGAATACCTAAAAAAGACTCTTACCTAAAAGCCAACTGTGGCGAATGCAAGAAGTCATTGCTTGAGAGTAAACCGGTATCGGTTGATGCAGCAAAATTCGCAACTTTTTTAGCCAATTCTGATATTCCTGTTGTAGTGGATTTTTGGGCACCGTGGTGTGGTCCCTGCTTGCAGATGGCTCCGGCATTTGAAGAAGTGGCTTTGGGTATGCCGCTTCAGGCACAGTTTTTAAAAGTCAACACCGATGAACAGCAAGCCCTTGGAGGAAAGTACGGCATACAGAGCATCCCTACGCTCATCGCATTTAAAGCAGGAAAAGAAGTGGACAGGGTATCTGGTGCGCTTCAGAGCCTGCAATTAAAAGCATGGGTGAAGCGACAGCTATAATGAGCAAAATCCTATTACTCGAAGATGATGCCAACCTCAATGAAACCATCACAGAATTTTTAGAAGAGAAAGGCTATCAGGTTGTCTCTGTCTATGATGGATATGAAGCACAGGAAAAACTCTATGAAAGTCAGTACGATGTTCTTTTGTTGGATGTTAATACCCCTGGTATCAACGGTTTTGACCTTTTAAAAGAAGCTCGTGAGCATGCGGTTTTGGCACCTGCAGTGTTTATCACTTCTCTGGATTCGGTAGAGGATCTTGAAAAAGGTTTTAAAAGCGGCTGTGATGACTATATACGCAAACCATTTTCGCTTAAAGAACTGCATATTCGTGTTGAAACACTGATAAAACGCGGATTTTATCATGAAACAAAAGAGATGATGAGCATCTCTAAAAATATTGCGTATATGATTAAGAACAATGAATTGATTATTGAAGGTGAAACGGTCTCTTTGGGACATAAAGAGTCGATGCTGCTAAAGCTTTTTATGAAAAATGAGGGTGAGATTATTGCGCATGAGCGTATTTATGAGTATTTATGGGATTATGATGAAGAACCCAGCGATACAGCACTGCGTACCTATATTAAAAATCTGCGCAAAATGATAGGTAAGGAAAGAATTGTTAGCATTAAAAAACAAGGATACAAGTTCATTGCTGAAAAGTGAAAAAAAATCTCTCTTTAGGTTTTTAGCACTTTATACCATGATGGTTATCTTTATGATAATGTTGTTGTCTCTGTTTTATTATCAGAGTCAAGAGAAGCTGATGCTCTCCGATCAGCGTGCGATGCTTACCAAATACGCCTATATACACACCAAAAGACTTAAAGTTTTGCATCATTATTTTGATGAGCGCAGAGAGTATCCGCGTGATCCTCGTTTCAAGTCTGCCATTTATGATCTTGAGTATATGAAGATATTTTCACTGCTGGAAGAGCAGAATGTGCGTTTTGATGAAGAGATTTATATCATCAATAATCACATACACTTGGTAAAGACCTTAGATGAGTTTTATTTGGGGGCAAAGTATCTTGTGGTTGAAGTAAAAGACAGCGGCGCATGGAGAGGAGAGATCTGGAAAAACATCATAGGGTACGGATTCTTGGCGTTGATGTTTTTTATGCTTTTTGGTCTCTATTTTGCTAAAATGTTTCTAAAACCGATGCGTGACTCCATTGTGTTGCTGGATAAGTTTATTAAAGATACAACCCATGAGCTCAATACCCCGCTTTCTGCGATATTGGCAAACATTGAGATGATGGATACTGAGGTAATGGGAGAGAAGAACAAAACAAAATTGGCTCGTATCAACATAGCAGCCAAGACGGTTTCGGTGCTCTATAGGGATTTGACTTACCTTACTTTGGACCACGAAAAAGGAAACCAGGACGAAACTATCGCACTGAAAGAACTCATTTATGACAGAACCGAATATTTCTCCGTTTTGGCGCTGTCAAAACATCTAGAGTGTAATCTGGATTTAGAAGAGGCAAGTATCACGATGGATAGACGCAAATTTACCAGAGTGATTGACAATCTTATCTCCAATGCGATTAAATACAATAAACGAAACGGCATGGTGGGAATCACACTAAGAGAAGGTATGCTGTTGATTTGGGATACAGGTATCGGTATCAAAGAAGAAAACATCCCTTTTGTGTTTGACAGATATATACGTTTTAATGAGACTGAGGGTGGATTTGGTGTTGGTTTAAGTATAGTCAAACAAATTTTGGATGAATATCATATTTCAATCGAAGTGCAGTCAAAAGAAGCAGAGGGTACACGTATGGTGTTAAGATGGTAAAGTATATTGTTATTATAGCTTTGAGTGTTTCAGGTTTGTATTGCCAAGATGCCTATGAACGTCATTGTGTGGAGTGTCACAAAGAACTTCCTACTTCCTTACAGGAGATGTTCAAGCGCTATCTGCTTGTCTATAGCGGTGAACAAAATGTCAAAGCTGGACTCAAGCATTATTTAAAATATCCCCTCAAAGAGATATCGGTTATGGATGATTTATTCCTTGAAAATTATGGTGTCAAAGAGAAAACTACTTTATCAGATAGTGACATTGATGAAGCATTAGATATATATTGGGATAAGTTTAAGGTTTTTAATAAGTTGAAGTAGTTACAATAAGTGTGGATAAGGTTAAATTATAAAGAGAAGGAATACAATGAAAAAATTAATGGCGGCGCTCACTTTGGTGGCATTTACAATGGTTAGTACACCGACAACTGCATCAGCTAGTGTAGCGACAGGACAAAAGATTTTTAAAAAGAAACTTAGAAAATACTGTGGATTTTCTGGTGTGAGGTTTGCAAGACTGCACTCACAAGATGAATGGGAAGAGCTCTATGAGAGCGGAAAGTTTATTGATGAAACAAAAAGACTTTGCCCTAAATTGGATGTAACAAAAATCAAAAAAACATGGTGGAAAGAAATTTATGATTTCACTTACGAGTACGGCACCGGCGGTTCTCACGTTCCTAAGTGTTAAGACTGATGTAACTTCCTGAAGCAGAAGTCTGTCTTCTGCTTCTAATTTTTTTCTACACTTCACAATACTTTCACGATTGTATGTTATGATGCATACGCTAAATAAATTAAAAGGAATTAAAATGAATACAGTAACAAAAATAGCGCTTGCTACTTTACTTGGTATGACGCTATTTTCATCTTCTGCTATGGCTGATGTAAAAAAAGGTCAAAAGATTTATCTTAAAAAGCTTAAGGCGCCATGTAATATGGGTGGAGACAAATTTGCTCAAAAACATACGCAAGATGAGTGGGAATCTATTCACCAAGCTGGAAAATTTGCTGACGAAGTAACTAAACTTTGCCCTAAAGCAAAAATCAAACCAAATCAAATTCCTGATGTGTATGATTTTGTATATGAATATGCTAGCGATTCAGGCAACATACCAACCTGTTAAGCTATCTTGATTTAAAATGGCGGTGGAAGTTCTGTTTATCAGGCTTCTTGATGAAACAAATGAAATATATAAAGGAATTAAAATGAAAAAAATTGCAATCGCAATGCTTCTTGCTGGATCTACTTTACTTATGGCTGACGGTGCTGCTGCTTATGCTAAATGTGTTGGCTGTCATGGTGCAAATGGAGAAAAAGCTGCGCTCGGTAAATCTGCAATCATTACAGGTCAAGATGCTGCTAAAACTGTTGAGCAACTTAACGGCTACAAAGCGGGTACATTGAACCAACACGGTATGGGTGGTCTTATGAAAGGTCAAGTAGCTTCTATGGATGATGCTGCCATCAAAGCAGTTGCAGATCATATTGCTGCAATGAAGTAATCTTATGTGACACAAGTTTCCTTGTGTCACACTCATTTATCCGCACTTTCCAGTTTCACATTTCATCTGTTTTGTATTGTTAGCTTTAGTTTTATGTGTATCAAGATTTACCATACTTTGACTATAGAAAAAGAGAGTTATTAAAAATAATAGTAGGCTTATTATTTGAATTTTTGAGATTTGTTGTATTTTTTCTTTGGTTTTTACCTCGCAGACATTACCGGGACAATAAAGCGGCTTGCTTTTTTGTAGTTTAAAGTACAAAATGCATCCCAAGCAGATACCAAAAGCTGTTTCACTAAATAAAAGCGTGATACAGAGCAGACAAATGGCTATTTTTACATTTGTCATAATTTCAAACACCACTATAATGAAAAACATAATCACCGAGAGGATAAAACCTATGGACCATGCAAATCTTTTTTGCAAAGCTCCAACATATTCCGGCGTTTGATTTTGCACAAAAAAACGTCCCAGAATCAGACTTGGTGAGTAAGTGGGATTGATAAAAACACGTATAAAAAAATCAACCATAAATACTGTGACGAATATTTTGGTAAAAACAAAATCATGTGTCAGATAGGAGTTTACAAAGGAGGCAATTGCAGGTAAAAGTAAAATACCTGCTCCTGCCCGTGCTTCTCTCTCATTGAGTACAGGTATGTCGTACCCATCAACTTTTTCACCAAAATATAAATACTTATCCATTATTTCATTTTCCTCATTTGTTTTTTTACTTTTATAGATAATTTGTGTATTGTGTGTGCAGTAGAAAAAAATATTTATATTTTAAATCTATAGATTTACTTGACTTTGTAAAAAAAAATGGCTACTATACTAAATATTCAATAAGCGTCTGTAAAAACCCTAGATATTTACACCGGACAAGGGCATCAGATTTTTTCTTTGTTAATTGTAGTCTCCCCTATATTGTTAATGGTTAAGCTAAGAAAAATCGGTGTCGTAATATCTCTAGGGTCTTTAGAGATGCTTTATTGGCATACTGCATTAAAGGTATCTTATGGCTCAAGTCTGTCCTATATCAACCAGAAGAGTTGACTCCAACATGACAAGAATGATATCTTTTCAGGTTACACTGTTTGCCATAATACTGCTTGCGACGCAAGAGCCTCTTTTTGGAGCAATTCTGCTTTTTGACTTCGCTATGAGAGCCTTACGATTTGTACATTACAGTCCTTTTCATATTATAGGCAGTTTTGTACTTTCTGGCTGGGGCATCGCACCCAAACTTTGTGATGAATCACCCAAAAGATTTGCACTTTATCTTGGCTTGATTGCTTCATTATGTATCGTTGTTTTTTATCTGGCTGGATTGACTGTATTCGCAACATCGATAACGGCTGTTTTGTTTATTTGTGCATTATTGGAAACAGTATTCGATTATTGTATAGGTTGTAAGATATACTACGCCATTCAAATCGCTAAAGGTTTATACAATAATGATAGGAATTTCCAGTAAAACGATTTATGCTATCGCAGCACTTCAACAGTTGGGAGATGTCTCCAACAAAGAAGTACTGAAGATTAAAGAGATAGCAGCACAAGCATCCATCCCACAAAACTTTTTAGAACAGATATTGTTGGAATTAAAAAAACAGGGTCTGCTTGTGAGCATCAAAGGTGCTTACGGCGGATACAGACTGGCTAAAAATCTTCATGATATCACACTCAAAGATGTTGTACTGATATTGGAATCAGATATATTTTCCGCTGTAGATCAAAAAGACAATCCTTCGCTTCAGCTGTTTTGGGATGACTTGAAGCAAAAAGCTTTAGCACTGTTTGAGATACCGCTAAGCGAGCTGAAAGAGTATCAGTATAAAATCAATCAGACACTTAATTATTCAATATAGGAACCAAAAATGAACCAAACGACCGATTTTAACTATTTTAATACCTTGCTTGTACATAGTGTGGGTGAGAGAGTGGGTCCTATTGCGCCAACGATTACGCCTTCTGCCGCGTATGGGTATGTAGATGCCGAGGAAGCTGAAGGTATTTTTGCAGCCGAAGTCAACAAACCGCTATATGCCAGAGTGGGTAATCCTACCAATGCAAAACTTGAAGCGATTGTTGCAAAGATGGAGGGTGGTTTTGGTGCTATAGCCACTTCTTCCGGTATGGGGGCTATTTCTATGGTCTGTACAGCATTTTTATCTGCTGGTGATGAGTTGCTTTGCATCGGCGGATTTTTTGGTGGCACGTATTCGCTGGTCAATGAAACCTTGGCGCGTTTTGGCATCACAAACAGTTTTTGTGGAGTAGATGATTTTGAACATATCGAAAATGCACTCAAGCGTGGCATCAAGATGGTACTGTTCGAATCTGTGGGCAATCCAAGTCTTACATTGCCTGATGTACAGCGTATTATTGATTTGTGTAACCACTATGACACACTGGTGATGATAGACAATACAGCAACACCGCTTTTGCTTAGACCTTTACAGATGGGTGCAGATATTTCTGTGCACTCTTCAACCAAGAATATGTCAGGACACTCTGCCGCATTGGGTGGTATTGCAGTGTTTAGAGAAGTCAAAGAAGAGGGTGATAAGCTGCTTCATCCAAAGTATGCCGATGTACATAAAATCGTAAAAAAGATGGGTAAAAAAGCGTTTATTCCGATCTGTAAAAAAAGAGCCATTCGAGATTTTGGTATGACTGCCAATGCCTTTGGCTCGTTTATGACCATGATAGGGCTCGAAACACTTTCTCTTAGAGTCGAGCGCATCAATACAAGTGTAGAAAAGGTAGCAAAGCTTTTGAGTGAGAAGCTTCCAAAGGGTATCAGTGTCAATCACCCTTCACTGCCTGCAAGTCCTGATAACGCACGTTATTTATCTGACTTCCCTCAAGGATGCGGACCACTTTTGACCATCAACTGTGGTACAAAAGAAAAAGCATTTGCATTTTTAAATAAGCTGAAAATGGTTATCTTGACTGCAAATATCGGTGACAATAGAACTTTGGCACTCCATATGACCAGTACCATTTATAGTGATTTTAACGAAGAGGCGCGTAAATTTCTAGGGGTAGATGAAGGGCTTATCCGCGTGTCGATCGGATTGGAAGATCCAAATGATATCGTTGCGGATTTTGTGCAGGCAGCCACAGCATTTAGGCTGTGAGAGTATAGTCGTTTTACCACACTAGAGTAGCTTTGAGCCCAGAAAAATAACTCTGTAGATGGAACATGCTTTTCTCTGCAAACTGATCCATAAAATTATCGAGCTTGTCTTTCTCTTTCCAAGTAGGGGTTGTTACTTTGGCTCGTTTTTGTACTTCTGCTTTGGCGAGGCTTTTGACACCTACTGTATCGATGAGACCCACTTCTTGTGCACGGGCGGCTGAAAAGATGTGTGCATCTGCATATTCTGCGGCTTTGGCAACATCCAGTCCTCTGGCTTTGGCGACATCAGTCACAAACATATCATACGTGTCTTTGGTGAGTCTCTCGAGTTCCGCGCGCTCTTTAGGTGTCCATTCTCTAGTCGGTGTACCAGCTTCTTTGTACGTACCCTGTTTGACGATTTGGGTTTTGATGCCGACTGTTTTCATCAGTTCAGAGACATCTGCGCTTTCCATGATTACGCCGATGGATCCCACAAGAGAACCGGGGTTGGCGATGATGGTATCAGCGTAGATAGAAGCATAATAGCTTCCGCTTGCCATAGTACCTGAAGCATAGGCAACGACTGGTTTGTGTTTTTTTAACTCTTTGATGGCATAGGCTATCTCGATGGAGGGCGGTACGGAGCCTCCCGGTGAGTTTACACTTAGCAATACACCTTTAATCGCCGTATTTTTTTGAACTTCTTCTATCTCTTTGAGTAAAGCATCGGGGTTCATGATGGGACCTGTGAGCTGTATCTCCTGAAGATTGGCAGGTGTGAGCTGTGTGGAGCTTGAGGGCATCAAAACCACAAAGGCAATGAGCAGAAAGAGCATCCCCAAAAAGTGTTGACCTATCCATTTGATAGCGTTTCCGATGGCACTAAACATATTTTTCTCCTTCGATATAGACTTCTGAGACCTCTTTGGTATGTAAAACAGTCCAAAGTGCTATCTCTTCTTCTCTTTTGGGTGTCTCAGGCAGTGTTACCACGGCAAAGTCTGCATTTTTTCCGACTACTATCTTACCGCAGTTTAGCCCCAAGATATCTGCTGCATCTGAAGTCACTGCACGTATGAGCCTTGTTGCAAGTTTATCTATGGGGGCTTGATGGTGTAGCATCAGAGCCGCTCTAAGCTCATCAAAGAGATTGAGCGAATCATTCGAGCTAAGCCCATCGGTTGCGAGAGAAAACTTAGCATCCAAGAGATGCTCAATGGCGAGTCTTCCTACGCCTAAGTAGCGATTGGAGCGTGGACAGTGTGCGATAGAATGTCCCTTGTTTATCAAATATTCAAGTTCCTCTTTGCTTGCCTGTACACAATGAGTAAAGTGAGTGGGATAGGTGTCAAAAGCATGGATAAACTCTTCAATAGTGGTTACGGGTGTAGAGGTATTGAAGAATTTTTCAAAAAAGGGTTTGAATTCTCCTTCGCCATTTTCAAGCCAGTCGCGTTCGGCTTGTGATTCCAAAAAATGTGCACTCAGAGGCAGTGCATGCTGTTTGGCCAGACCAATGGCCTTGTGCAGGAGTACAGGATGCACAGAGTAAGGTGAATGAATGGCAATCGCAGGAGTGATGCGAGAAGTTTTGGCACAGAGCATAGAAGCATGAAGACGTTCTGTGAAATCTCCATAGAGCATATCGGCATAGACGGCATTGGAGCCTATGAGTTCGTTAAAAAACACCACACGCTGAGGGGTTTGTTCACATACTTCAAGTTCTGCTCCAAAGCTTGAGATGGCACCAAAAGCAGTGATGCCTGAACGCAACATCGATTCACAGGCTTGCATCATGGTGGCATTGCCGCAGGATGCTAGCAAAGTATCGCGCTGTTCTATGACTGAATGAAGCCAGGGCATAAATGAGCCGTATTGCAAAGCAGTTTTGTTGGCTGAAAACTCCAGATGCACATGGGTGTTGATGAAACCGGGATAGAGTATGGAGTTTGATTCTGTATGGTGGATTATGGCATCTTTGTAGCGTGCTTGCAGTGCATCAGGCGTGTCCATGTCTTGGATAGTATCGGTAAAGGCAATCGCATGGTTTTTGATAAAACCATCAGGCGTATAGATAAAATCTGCAATGATTATTTTCATAAATAAAAACACCTTTTAAGTAGTTTGGCGATTATAGCATACAAATGAAAAATCGATGAAAGTTTTAACACCTTCTGTGCTAGTATCACGCCATATAAACCTAAAGGATAAAAGATGAATACCGGAAAAGTGCTGGCACTGTATATGACGATACCTGATTTAATGAAAGCAGGGCATCGGATGAAATGTGAAGATTTTGAGTGCGATCCAGAAGGGATTATCGGAGATATGAAGTATGAGACGACACAAGAGAGAGTGATGGTGCTGACCTGTCAAAAGAGTTATGATATTGCTGATGAAGCGGGTATCGTAGTAGAACAGGGTGTTTTACTTGAAAATATCCATGTGGATATCGATTTGTATGGACTGAAAGTCGGCTCAGTCATAGAAGCAGGCGAAGCGTTGCTTGAGATTACGGGTATTTGCGGATCTTATGGGTACCTGATGGCACTTTCTCCTGAGTTGCCAGAACTGCTTGAAGGCAAACGCGGTTTTTTTGTCCGTCCTTTGGATCATGCACAGATTTTTGTCGGTGATGAAGTGAGTGTGGCAAAAGAAGCATAGGTCGAGATTAAAGCTATTTGGATAAAATAATATCCAAATAAAAATCAGAAGGTACATTCATGAAAATAGTAGTCATCCAAGGTCCAAACCTCAATATGCTTGGTGTAAGAGAAAAGGGTATTTACGGTTCAATGAAATTAGAAGATATTCATGGGCAAATGAAAGCATATGCAGAAAAAAATAAAACGGAAATCGAATTTTTTCAAAGCAATTTGGAGGGTGAGATTGTTGATCGCATTCAAGAATGTTTGGGTGATGCGGACGGTATCATCATCAATCCTGCTGCGTATACGCACACTTCTATCGCGATTCGTGATGCGATTGCTGCGGTGCAGATTCCTACGATTGAAGTGCATCTTTCTAACATTTACCAAAGAGAAGAGTTTAGACATAAGTCTCTTACTGCGCCTGTATGTGCAGGTCAGATAACGGGTATGGGACCGTTTGGATACCACTTGGCGATGGTCGGTATGACGCAGATACTTGCTGAAGTAGCTGCCATCCGAGAGCACAAAGCAAAAGCACAACAACAAGCATAATCTTAATGCTTAGGCTTCCACGTGAAGCCTTACACTTTATCATATTTATACATATCAAAGGTCGGCGATGAATTATATGCTCAAAGATGAAAATGCTATCTACTATGAATGCGGTTATAGTTGTGATAATGCACTCTATCTTTCATTGGGAAATGAAGCATTTTTTATCACCGACAGTCGCTACACCATCGATGCAATAGAGAATGTACACAATGCTAAGGTTGTAATCGATGGTGATCTGTATGCCAAAGCAGCAGAGATACTCAAAAATGCCAAGGTGAAAAAAGTCATTTTTGACCCAAAAGAGTGGAGTGTTGCGGGATTTGATCGTGTCCGTTCGCAGGTGGATATTGGCCTTGAGCCTGAAATGGATTTTTCCCATAAAAAACGTATCATCAAGAGCGAGGAAGAGCTGAGATTACTCTCCCGCGCGGCTAAACTGGGAGCCAAAGCATTTAAGGCATTGGCTGCTGAGTTTAACGCAGAGGGTTTGGGTGAAAGCGAATATCGTTTGACCTATAAAGCCAAAAGTATTTTAAGTGATTTTGGTTCGTATGACTTGAGTTTTGACCCTATTGTGGCAATCAACAAAAATGCAGCCAAACCCCACGCGACACCTACTTCCAAGAGACTTTCCTGGGGTGATTTGCTTTTGGTGGATGCTGGATTGAAGTATAAGCGGTATTGTTCTGACAGAACCCGTACCGTTTTTGCACAAGAGGGATTTGGGTTTAGCACAAAACAGACATTTACAAAGCAAAAGATACAAAAAGCTTATGATACGGTTCTTAAAGCACATGATAATGCCATTGACAAAGCCCGCTCAGGGATGAAAGCAAAAGAGGTTGATGCATTGACACGCGATATCATCACCAAAGCTGGTTTTGGAGAGTATTATGTGCATTCAACAGGGCATGGGGTCGGACTGGATATCCATGAGATGCCCTACATCTCTACCAAATCCGATACGCTCATCGAAGATGGAATGGTGTTTACCATAGAACCCGGCATATACATTCCCAATGCTTTTGGTATTCGTATTGAAGATATGGTGGCGATGGTAGAGGGCAAAGCGGTAGTGTTATAGCCTATGATACAAAAAAAGATAGATGCCAAGCATACGATTATCAAAACCCTGTGTTATCCGTATCGTGTGCCGCAACCATGTAAAAGCAGACAAGGCTCTAGGAGGGTTTTGCTAGGCATTGGCGGTAATGTGGGGGATGTAGTGCGTCGTTTTGAGCACCTTTTTTGGTACTTCAAGCATTCAAGGTTTGTGCAGATTTGTAAGAGTGCACCTATAGTTAAAAACCCTCCTTTTGGCTATCTGGAGCAGGCGGATTTTTATAATTCTTTATTGCTTGTAGAGACTAGGCTCAGTCCTAGGGCTTTATTGCGTTATGTGTTGCATGTTGAGAAGATTTTTGGCAGGAAACGGCTGTTTAAAGATGCACCAAGAACGCTGGATATCGATATCATTTTTTATGAAAATATCGATATGCAAACAAAAGAGCTGACGCTTCCGCATCCCCATTGGCAGGATAGAGCCTCTGTGTTGATACCTTTAGGTTGTTTAAAGTGAAACTATATTGTAAGAAAGGCATATAAATGATACATGAAACATTTGTAGCATCAGATCCTAAAAGTGCCTATGAGCAGGCAGTTCAAAAGTATGGAAAGGGCATTGAGCTTGTTTCAGCAAAACAGATCAAGTATGATGATGGTCATTTGCGTTGTGAAGTAATCATCTCTGTCTCACAAGAGCAGTACATGAAACAAACGATGGGTGATGTGAAGGCAGAAGATTTGGATAGTGAGGAAAATGAAGCCCTGATGCAAGAACTCGGCGAATTGAAAAAACAGTTAGTCCTGATGAAAGAAAATATGCTGGATAAAGCTGAAGAGAGCGTTGCGCAGAAAGTAAAAAGACTTTTTATGAACAAAGGCATCTCAGAGACTTGGCTGGATGAGGTGCTTTTGTCCTTGCTTGATAATGACATTCTTGAAGATACATCGCTTTTGGTCTCGTATCTGCTCGAAGAGATCGATGAATCGCTGCAGGTACAAAAAGAGACCTTGGGTGAGCCTAAAATCATGATGCTTGTAGGGCCTACGGGAGTAGGTAAGACAACCACCATTGCAAAGTTGGCGGCACGGTATGCTTTTCTGATGGACAGACCCTACAAAGTAGCGCTGTTGAACTTGGACAGCTACAAAGTCGGGGCGTATGAGCAGCTTTCACATTATGCCGATATCATGCAAATAGAACACCTCACAGTGGAAAATCCCGAAGCATTCAAAGAGGCTTTGGAAGCGCTAGAGGCGTATGATGTTGTGCTGGTAGACACTGCGGGGATGTCTCCGTATGATACGCAAAAATTTATCAAAGCCGTTGAATTTGTTCAATCAGATGTTTCTTTGAAGATTGAAGTCGGTCTTGTTCTTGCTGCTACGGTCAAGTATGAAGATATGAATGATATTTACAATAACTTTTCATTTTTAGGTTTGGATTCACTCATCATCAGCAAATTTGATGAAACAAAACATTTTGGAACATTATTAAATTTTATGTTATTATATAAAACACCTATGAGTTATTTCTCTATAGGGCAAGAGGTACCTGATGACTTGATACCTGCATCAAAAGAGTATCTTTTGGAGAAATTTATCGGGGATCTGGATGAAGCATAAAACGCAGGCTGTGGGCTTGTTGCACATGGTGCAAGCACACAGTGCGTATGATAGTTACATGCTTGCGTTGCCTTTGGTTTTGGTGAGTAAAAAGAGGCTTAAATGCTTAGATACAGAGGATGTTATCCTGCTTGGATTGGATAGATTTAAGGGTGTGCTGATAAAAGACGGGATGTTGTGTGCAGATGCGATTTTGGGTGTACATGGGCTTCAAATCACACACGTGATGCATGAGGCAATGAATTTAAAAGAGAGCAAGAAGCATATCGCTGTCATGTTTGTGTGTTCAAACTTGAAGCTAAACAGGCTTGAAGTAGGACAAATCATCGAAGTTGTAGACTTAGAAGCGGTCGATGTGATAGTGGAAGAAAAGAAGATAGCCAAAGGATCATTGGTCTGTGTGAACAATGAGATTGCAGTGAAGATAAATAAGGTATTGAGATGAAAAAAAAGAAAGTACTTGTTGGCATGAGTGGAGGTGTTGACTCTACCGTGACTTCCATTTTACTGCAAAAAGAGGGATATGAGGTGGAAGGTGTTTATATGAAACTGCACCATAAACCCGGATATCATGAAGCAAACTTCACCAAGGCACAAAGAGTGGGTGCGTATTTGGGTGTGAAGGTGCATTTTTTGGATTTGAGTGAAGCCTTTCATGACAATGTGTATGATTATTTTGTGCAAAGCTACAAAGAGGGACTCACTCCAAACCCTTGTGTAATGTGTAACCGTACCATCAAGTTTGGAAAGATGATCGAGTTTGCAGACTCTGTGAGTGCAGATTTTGTGGCGACGGGACACTACATTAAGTGTGACGGAGAGTATATCTACACCGCAGAAGACCCCAACAAAGACCAGAGTTATTTTTTGTGTGAAGTCAAAAAAGAGGTACTTCCACGATTGCTTTTTCCTCTGGGAACATGGGTCAAAGAAGATGTAAAAGCCTACGCAGCAAAGATAGACGTGCTTAAAGACTTTGCGACACAAAGAGAAAGTTCGGAGATCTGTTTTGTGGAAAACACCTATGATGAGGTGCTTGCCAAACATATGGACATCGATATGCCTGGAGAGACGATTGACACAGAGGGCAATGTGGTCGGAACCCATAAAGGCTATATGCACTACACCATAGGAAAACGCAGAGGGTTTTTTGTCAATGGTGCACATGATCCGCATTTTGTCATCGACATCAAGCCTCAAACTAACCAAATCGTTGTAGGCACAAAAGAGATGCTTGAAGAGAGCGCCTTTGAAGTCAAACAGATCAATCTGTTTAAAGAGCTAAAAGAGTTTACCTGTACGGTCAAAGTCAGATACCGAACCGCCGCTGTGTGTTGCCGTGTCGTCATCGAGGGTGATAGAGCAAAGGTGCAACTGGATGAAGCCGTATTTGGCTTGGCAAAAGGGCAGATCGCTGCGTTTTATGAAGGGGATAAATTGTTAGGTGGCGGTGTGATTTGCTAGGTATTACTGGACGAAATCATTTGATAGTTATAAATATAAAGAGAGTGAGAGTATGAAGAAAACCAAACCGTATCTTGTAGCATCTGCTGTAGTATTTTTGTTGTCTGCTTGTGGAGAGCCTGATGCGCCCGCAGAAGAAAAAACATCCGGATTTCACACCAAACGATCTTCTATGTTGATTGTTTTAGACAAAGACAAACCGAGTAAAGAGACAAGAAATGCCTACATGGATGCGTTTATAGATACTTCAGATCTTCAGTGCCAGCAGTACCTGAGCAAATCACTTGAACCTGAAGGTGAAAATAAAAAAGAAAATGGGCTTTACATGAGCATCTTTGACACTGCAAGTACCATCATGGGTGTCAAAACCATCACCGATGGTGCAAAAGAGATCTACAATAGTGCGAGTGAAGAGACCAAAAAAGAGACCAAATCAGCCTATGCAAAAGCACTTTCACCTGAGATCAAACGCGGTGTAGAGTTGGCAAGAGAAGAGTACGCAAAGACAAAGCTCTACACTAAAAAGTACAAACTCATAGAGAGCTACACGTACCCGATGCTTGAACAGGATCTCAAAAACTACGATAAGCTCTGTAACCATGAAGTAGGGCTTCTTGAGATAAACAAAGCACTGAAAAAGATGCAAAAAAGACCAGCCAATACCCCAGCTCCTTTTACCTCCAAAGTAGAGATAGACCCTGCTGTCATCGCAAACAAGGTTGAAAAAGTAAACAAAGAAGCCGAAGCCAAAATCAATGAATCCGCTTCCAAGGAGAGTCAAGAGTCAAATGCAACGAGTGGCATAGGACTTTAAACTACTTGTTAAAATTAAACAAGTCTAGGTTTTATTTTGTTGAGATGGTAAAGTTATACTTGTGCAATATGTATTTTCATTAGATTACCAACAATATATTATTTCAAAAGGATAGATAAATATTAAAAATAATACTCTCTATAATTACAGTATTGGTCTACATTCTTGGTGCATCTAGTTTAGGATTTGGTATCTACTTTGCTATGTATAACCCTGAATTGGCTGAACAATATTTTCATAAGAGTTCAGGACAGGTGATAGATAAAGGTACACACTATCTTGTCACAGCTATGGCGATACACCTGCTTTTACAAATCAAGGATTCTGTTGATGAGATATTGAAGAATTTAAATAAATCATAATATTATTAACATATTCTTATGATGAAAGCAAGATCTATATGCAACTCCAATATTTATATACTTGATAGTGTCAAATTACAGCTCAAACATTTGAACCAGCATTTTGGAGATAGTTGCAGAAGTTTTTTTATCGACATTTCCAAGCTTTTTGACCAATCTTGTTTTATCAACGGTTCTTAGTTGATCGAGTAAAACAAGTCCCTCTTTGTTTTCAAAATGTATTTTTGGTCTAAAAATGAAGTCAAATCCTTTACTGGTCATGGGTGCAACGATGACAGTTTTTAGAACATTCATTTCATTGGGTGAAATGATTATACAGGGTCTTGTTTTTTGGATTTCAGAGCCTACCGTGGGGTTGAGTTTAACCAAATAAATTTCATATCTTTTGATATCCACTACCATTCAAACTCTTCTAAATCAGCATCATTGAGAAAGTCTTCTAAAAGTCCTTCATCTTTGAGATCTTTGTTTTTAGCGATAGTTTCCGAAATGTTTTTCACCCAAGTATTTCTGCATGAATCATTTACGGGTTTTATCAATAATCCGTTCTCCAATACCTCAAATTCTAACTCTACATTTTCAAGGTGTGCTTGCTGTATCAAAGGTTTGGGTATGCGTATACCTTGTGAGTTGCCTATTTTGGTTAATGTGGTCATCATAAACTCCTTTTTGTAATTATAATGTAATTACAATTTGAAGTCAAATGATTGATTTTGATATCTGAAGTTAAGTACACATCATCATTTAACCATTTTGGATATAATGATTTAATTCATTGTTCTCTAGGATATCTCATGCAACCATTTGACAAACAGACCACCACTTCATGCACGTCCCACTCCTTTGCTATCTTGCTTTTACCTTTTTTATTTTTGCTTGGTATCGTGCTTTCTTATGTGGGCATCTTCCCTGTGACAATCGAGATACATACTTTAGTGATTGTGGCGTTTATCTTTGTGGTTTTTGCCTTTTTTGTCAAACATAATGCTAATTATGCAGTGTGTCACATTACAGGCTCATTTTTTACGATGGAAGAGGATTTACAGTCAGCGTTACGTGAAAATGCATTGACCATCATGGGAAAAACCAAGTCCACCTTGCACATCAAAGATTTTATCACCGAGTATTATCAGGATATACGCAATGATAATTTTGCCCGTGTTGCGCCTTCGGTGTTTCCGATGTTGGGTATTTTGGGTACGTTTATTGCCATTGCTATCTCTATGCCTGATTTTACGGTCAAAGATATGGCGTCACTTGACCGTGAGATATCAATACTGCTTTCGGGGGTAGGTACGGCTTTTTATGCTTCTATTTATGGTATTTTTCTCTCACTCATATGGACGTATTTTGAAAAAAGAGGTATCGCCAAGATCGATAAACAACTGTTTAATCTCGAAAAACTCTACGGTCAGCGCGTATGGAAAAAGTCAGAACTTATAAAACATGAACATATGCAAAGTGAACTCAAAGATCAGCAGATCGTCAAAACGCTCAAAGAAACTTTCAATATGGACTTCATCAAAGAGCTAAACGAGCAATATCTGAAAAATTTCACCACCATCATCCATGACACCACCAACTCTTTCACCAAACTCACCGTACATATGCAGGAAGCCTCTTCGGAGCTACGTGATACGTTGGAAAATATACATATCAGACAGCAAAGCATCACCGCGGTTGATACCATAGAGAGAAACATCGAAGGCTTCAACAGCAATGCTTACAGTCTACAAAAGACTATGGAACGGTTTGATGAGAGTGTCGACCATACCTTTGTGAAGATCGATGAAGAGTTGGGACAGGCTGTGGAGAAGCTGGCTGATTTTTCACAACTCCTTTTAAAACAGAACCAAGAGCTACTTGAGGCGTTGCGTACACTCAAAGAACAAGAAAAGTAAGACGATGTTTAAACAAAACAGTGCCAATGAAGAGAGTAATTTCTGGATCTCGTATGCAGACCTTATGGCAGGGTTGCTTTTTGTGTTTATCTTGCTGATCGGTGCGATTGTATCGAAGTCTGTTATCTTGAAGTCGGAGTTACACAGCAAAGAAGAAGCGTTGCTGGGCTTGTCTAAGACACTCAAAAACAAAGAAGATGCGTTGGATGAACTGGGGAAAAGTTTGGCAAAAAGCAACGCTCTTGTGAGCCAAAAAGACAGTACACTTTCTGAAAACGAGAGAGTCCTGAAGCTCAAACTCGATGAGATAGACAAGCTCAATAAACTCTTACTCGAAGCCAATACCAAACACGACATGCTGAGTAATAAAATCATCATCGTTCAAGATCTGTTAAATAAAAACCAGGAAGAGTTGGAGAAAAACAAAAAGAGCCTAAAAGACTATGAAGGCAAAGTACTCATCCTCTCCAACGACCTGAGCAAAGAAAAGGATGCGGTTAAACTAAAAGATGAAAAACTCTTGGCGCTACTTAATGCCATGGATGAAAGCAAAACCAAGTATGACGAACTCGTGGCAAAATTGCAGGCACAAAAAGCCAAGATCAAGTCGCTTACAGGCATCAAGTTGCAGGTTATTGCCGCACTGAAAGAGACTCTAGGTGATAAAATCGATATCGATAAAAAAACCGGTTCTCTGAGGTTGGCTTCAAACATCCTCTTTGGCGTGGGTGATGCGGCACTAAAACCTGAGTCCAAAGCAGAGCTGAAAAAAGCGTTTGAAGAGTATATCGGTGCATTGGTGAACAACAAAGAGATCAGACCACATCTGGATAAGATTATCATCGAAGGGCACACCGACAGTGACGGTACCTACATCTATAACCTCAAACTCTCACAAGACAGAGCATTGGCGGTGATGGAGTATCTGCTGACTTTGGACTTTAGCAAAAAACATAACATACGTCCTATGATGATCGCTTCAGGAAGGGCGTATTTGGATCCTGTCAGTAAAAATGGCGTAGAAGACAAAAATGCTTCAAGACGTATCGAGATCAAGTTTAGACTCAAAAATGAAGATGCGATGCAAGAGATAGAGAAGGTGCTGGATGCAAAGTGATTTTAATCCCGTACATCTCAAAAAAGCCAATGCCAAACTCAATAGGCTTTTGCAACCGTCCCATACACCAACTAATCTCATAGAAGAGTCTATCGTTACACCTGCCGTGATACCGTGGTGGATAAGGATACTTAGGGTATTGGGGTTTTAGTTTTATTTTTGATTGGGTTTCACATACATTTCACACAATTAGTTTATAGTACATTTTAGAATCAAGAAAAGGATTGAGATGCATCTTACTATTTTATCTAGACTATCGGTGCTTATTCTGATCGTATTAAATGGCTGTGGGGGAGATAGTAGTACATCCACCAGTGTAGTAGATAGTAGTACATCCACCAGTGTAGTAGATAGTTCAACTTCTGTCACCGTGTCGGGCATCATTACCTATGACAAGGTACATCCCAATAGTGATTATGTGGGCTTGGATTATACCCATATCACCCAAGAGGCAGCAAAAGCTATTCAGGTTGACGCAGTCAATACCAATAATCAAATCATCTCTACGACAACTACAGACAGTGCTGGCAGGTATGTTCTGTCTGTGCCAGTCAATACGCAGCTGAAGATCCGCGCCTCAGCTAAAATGTTTAAAGTTGGTACGCCAAGTTGGGATGTCATTGTCGTAGATTCTTCTAGTAGCGCCAAAGCGCTGTATGTTATGGAAGGTGCTTTTGCAACTTCAGGTACAGCAGACAGCCAACGTACCCTCAATGCACCATCGGGTTGGGGTGGTAGTAGCTATACCGGTACAAGAACGGCTGCGCCTTTTGCGATGCTTGATTCGATTTATGCTTCGATGCAAAAAGTATTGGAAGTAGATGCGGGGGCTGTTTTTCCTCTTTTGGTTGTCAATTGGTATGCAGGGAATGTGGACGGTACCTATTATACCGATGGAAATTTGTTTATTTTCGGTGATGAAGATTTAGATACGGATGAATATGATGACCATGTCATCGCTCATGAATGGGGACATTATTATGAAGATAGGTTTTCACGTGCTGACAGTATAGGCGGTCCACACAGTGAAGAAGATATCTTGGATATACGTGTTGCATTTTCTGAAGGCTGGGGAAATGCTTTTTCGGCTATGGCATTGGCAAATCCTGTCTATTTTGATACCTTGGGTGCAGCACAGGCAAATGGTTTTAACTTTAATGTTGAATCAGGCACATCGAAAACTAAAGGCTGGTATAACGAATCCTCCATACAGCGCATTTTGTATGATGTGTATGATGATGTAGAGGATGGGGTAGATAGTTTGAGTTTTGGTTTTGCACCTATCCATCAGGTATTAACCGGAGCGCAAAAGGCGACCCCTGCGTTTACCAGTCTTTTTACGTTTATCACCGCTTTAAAAGCTGAAAACAGTGCTAGCAGTGGAGTCATAGATGCTTTAGTATCTGTTGAGAATATCGCAACTATCAGTGATAGTTATGGAACAGGAAGAGTCAATAAAGCAGAAGATTATCCTTACAGTAATCTGACGTTGGGAAGTTCACTGTCCCTGCAGACTTCCACACTATACGGCATCTATAATACATTGGATAATCGTAAATATGTGAGGTTTACCATTGCCACAGCAGGGACATATACCATTACTGTGACACAAACAAACGGTTCAAACGCTGATCCTGATTTTGCTCTTTTTGATGTATCGCCGTTTAAATTGCTGCGTGTTTCAGAGAGTATCGTTTTGGGCAGTGAGCAAAGCAGTGTGAGTTTGAGTGCAGGTGAGTATCTGCTGGATGTGTCTGATTATAAGAATATATCATCTGCAACCTTTAATGTTACGATAAATGAGTGAGGTAAAAAAATGAAGCAATTATATATATTTTGTATCTTATTATTGGTATTTTCACATGCTGTTGGAGCTGACGTAAAAGTGCCTGTTTCCCAAAAGGCACATGTCGCAAAGTGTGTAAAGCCGGGTGCACCGGTGCAGATAACCTATGAGTCTGAGCATATAGATGTCGGTGTGGTGGGCAAAGTAGATATTGTTTTGACAACACAGGTCTCTGAAGGCACAATGAAAGTAGTGGTAAAAACAGATAAAGGACTTGATGACGTCACAGGGACAGAGAAACCTCTTTTCTTTGAACTTGGCAAGAGTGCCACAAAGGAATACCCAGTGCAGGTGGAAGTCTCTTCGGCCGAAGATGGCTTGTACTATGTGAAGCTGATTGTTTCTATCAAAGGTCAAGGTATGAGAGCGTTTGCAGTCCCTGTGTACGTGGGTGAGGGGGTATCTAAAGCAGAGAAAAAACCTGTAACAAAAACCTCTAGTGGTGAGGCTATCTCTGTTTCTGCTGCACAGGAGAGTATAGAGGAGTAATCCGCTACACGGGCTATTTACTCTCTTTTTTTCGACTGATTTTTGCGCCCAAGGCGGAGAGTTTGCCCTCTAGGTTCTCGTAACCACGGTCTAGATGGTAGATGCGGCGTACTTTGGTTATGCCTTCAGCAACCAAAGCAGCAAGCACAAGGGCAGAACTTGCTCTAAGGTCAGTTGCCATGACATCTGCACCATAGAGTTTATCTACTCCTTTAACTGCTGAGACAGAACCTTTGAGCCAAATGTCTGCACCTAAACGGTTGAGTTCGCTTACGTGCATAAAACGGTTTTCAAAAAGACGCTCTTCGATCACGCTTTCACCTTTTGCAATAGACGCTACTGCCATAAACTGTGCCTGCATATCTGTAGGAAAGCCAGGGTACTCGATGGTGATAAGATTGACAGGCAAGAGTGTGGAAGCAGGGTGGATGGTAATGGTGTCATCTGTCAAATCAAAGGTGCATCCCATGTGTTCGAGTTTATCGATAGTGGCACGGATATGTTTATGATCGACCTTTTTAAGGGTAATACTTGAGTTGGTGATCGCTCCAGCGCACAGATACGTACCCGCTTCGATACGGTCAGGGATGATTTCCACTGTTTTAAATGCGAGTGCTTTACCGCTTGTACCTTCGATGCAGAGTTCACTGCTGCCTATGCCTTCTATCTTAACACCTGCATCGCGTATCATCTCACAAAGCTGTACGACTTCAGGCTCTTTTGCTGCGTTGATGATGGTGGTTGTACCGTGTGCCAATGCCGCTGCCATGACTATGTTTTCTGTACCTGTAACAGTGATTTTGTCAAAAACGATTTTGGCACCGTGGAGTCCTTTTGGTGCTTCTGCACGCACATAACCGCCTTTTATCTCGATGTGTGCACCCATGGCTTCGAGTGCTTTGAGATGCAGGTCTATGGGACGCTGTCCGATGGCACACCCTCCTGGCAAAGAGACTTCACATTCACCAAATCGTGCAAGCAGAGGACCTAAAACCAAAATAGAGGCTCTCATTTGAGAAACGATCTCATAGACTGCTTTGGTTGAATTGATGTGCGCATTGTTGATATGCGCTACCGTGTCAGTATGTTCGACTTCTCCTCCAAGCATGGTAAGCAGCTTGAGCAGGGTGCGTATATCCACCACATTGGGAAGGTTTGTCAAGGTGACTGCTTTGTCACTCAGTATAGTAGCCGCAATAATAGGAAGTGCGGCATTTTTCGCACCGCTGATAGTAACACTTCCGCTTAAGGTATTGCCGCCGATAATCTCTAAATAATCCATATATGATAGTCCTAAATATTTGATTGATATGTTTATTTATTTTAGCTAAAAATCGATTAGAGCTCACAGATAACTCTTTTATGACTAAAATATGACTAAAATATGACAATAATATTGTTTAATATCCAAAATTTAACATTAAAAAATAAAAATTTTGATATTATTCACTATAATACTTGAGAATTTTGTATATTAAACAATATACTCCAATATCCATTCTGTAGTATCTCAAAAGGAAAACCATGTCAAGCAGTTTAGAAAAACTAAAAGCACTTGCAAGCAAGCTTGAAGACAAATTAGAACAAAAAACACAAGCAGACTCCTCTGAATCTAAAGCCAGCATGGCAGTAAAAAAAGAGCCTGAAACAACTTTAGTGCCAGTTGCAGAGTCAATGCCTCAAGCTTTGACTTCAGCGCCAACATCGATTTTGCAACGTATGGAAAACAGCTATGACGGTGTACGTGAAGAGAATATGAACCGGGTCAAACAGCTATTTTACAAACTGAAGATATTTGAAAAGTCTCCCGATTTTGAAAATGTGTTTGTCTATAAGGCGATGAACCTTTCAGGCATAGGGCTTAAAGAAGATGATTTTGGTGAAGTACGCGAAGGTAAATATATTCAGGTCATTGCCATCACCTATGAACCCGATAAAAACGGCAGAAAAAAGGCAAAAAATATTTCGCTGGGGTATTTTGGGAAAGGGGAAACGCTAGAGAGTACCATCAAAAGTGAAATCATTGAATTTGTTTTACGATGGCGGTATGAAAAGGCGTTTCAAAACCTTGAACACTATAAAGATCTCATTTTAAAAGTTGAAAAACCTGCTACGACACTCTTCTAGTATGCTGGGAAAATACGCTTTTCCTAGCAGGCACTAATAAATAATTTGTTACAATCTGCCTCTTAATCTTACTCTTTTAGGATACCTATGCATCTAGAACTTACACCTGAAGCACTCTTGGCACAGCTTGGTTATACACAAACAGAGCAGACAGTCAAACAAATGAATGATATAATTGCGCATACAGATAATTTTCACTCATTTTCGCAGCATATCCCCTCTTTCAATGATGCGTTGGCAGTTGAAAAAGGCTATATCGCAATGTCTAACTCAGAGCCGTATCTGAAAATCAAATGCGATGAAGACAGCTCAGCGGATAATCTTTCTGCATTTACGGCATTGGTGAAACACTGGGAAGAAAAATACAAACTGAATCTCAAAAAAATAGCACATAAAAACACCTACTATCTACTTGGTCAGCATTAAACTGTATGCCGCTTAGTTCCCTCAATGACGAGCAGTTAAGCGCTGCTACTGCACCTTTGGGACACAATCTGATCATCGCCAGTGCGGGAACAGGAAAAACTTCCACCATCGTAGGGCGTATCGCCCACCTTTTACAAAACGGGGTAGCACCTTCGGGCATTTTACTTCTTACCTTTACCAATAAAGCAGCAGGAGAGATGATCGTACGGCTGGAGCGTTATTTTCCCAAAGCTATCGTCAGTCAAATCCAAGCAGGTACTTTTCATGCAGTCTCATATCGGTGGCTCAAAGAGGTCTATCCGAACCTGGCCCTCAAACAGCCCTCTGAGCTTAAAACCCTTTTTAGAAGTATCTACGAGAAACGCAATTTTGAACGGATGAATCTTGACATACAGGCTTTTTCAGCGAGTTATCTGTATGAGATGTACTCTTTGTACCAAAATGCCTCTTTGGAAAGTTTTGATACGTGGTTTTTGCAAAAATACCCTGAGCATGAAAGGGTGATGGATGTCTATATGGATATTGCGCAAGAGTTTGAAGCAGAAAAGATACAGTATGGTTTTGCTTCGTATAATGATCTGTTGTTGCGGACCAAAGCATATCTTCTAGAACACACCATACCTTTCAGCGAAGTGCTCGTGGATGAGTACCAAGATACCAACACGCTTCAAAGTGCCCTCATCGATACACTCAAACCAAACTCTCTTTTTTGCGTGGGAGACTATGATCAAAGCATTTATGCGTTCAATGGGGCAAATATTGAAAATATTGCCAGTTTTTCGACACGCTATCCCAGCGCAAGGGTTTTCACACTCAAGACAAATTACCGCTCGACCGCACCCATTTTGTCTTTGGCAAACCGTGTGATAGAACGCAATGAACGTATTTACCCCAAAAAACTTGAAGTGGGTCGGGTTATCAAAAGCACCCCGCCCAAACTCTTAATGTATAACGATCTCTTTGAGCAGTATCAGTCTATCGCTGAGGGCATCAAACGTACCCATGTGCCCAATGATCAGATTGCTGTCATCTTTAGAAACAACTCTTCAGCTGATGGCGTAGAAGCCAGTCTAAGAGAGTACGGCATACCGTGCAAGCGTAAGGGTGGTACGAGTTTTTTTGATGCCAAAGAGATCAAATTTTTACTCGATCTCTTGGCGCTACTGGTGAATGCAAAAGATATGATGGCGTTTATTCATATTTTTGAATATGCAAGAGGGGTCGGCTCAGCACTCTCTAAAGAGTTTTTCCAGTGTTTTTTGCATTTTGGCAAAGGTAATCTGATGCAGGGGATATTATTTCCAAAAGTATTTGACCTTCCCAAGCTTAACCCCAATAAAAATGTACAGCTGGGACTGTTTGAAGAAGATGAACAGATAGGTTCTGCGGCTCGCTTTTTGAGTATGAATTTAGATAAAACACTTTATGAACACCCAATGCTGAAACATGCAAAACTCACTCAGGATGGGATGGCATTTTTTGCACTCTTTTATCGTTTCATGCAGCGTGTACATGGGGTACAAAAACCCTCAGATGTTTTGAAGTATGCTGTGACGTCAAAACTGTACGGTACGATAGTGGAGATTTTGGCCACACAAAGAGGAAGGCTCAAATCGGGTGAAATCGATGCAGAGAAAAAAAAGAATGCAAAAGAACGCATCGAGAGAAAAGCGCAGCTGCTTTTAGATCTTTCACGTCAATACAATGAATTACCCCGTTTTGTCAATGCGATGGTGCTGGGCGGAAATGAACTCAGTGAAGGCGAAGGGGTCAATCTGCTGACCGTGCATGCAAGCAAAGGGCTTGAGTTCCAGGAGGTTTATGTCATAGATCTGGTGGACGGAAGGTTCCCCAACAGAAAGATGATGTCAAGCATAGAAGAAGAGAGGCGTTTGTTTTATGTGGCAGTGACGCGTGCCAGAGACAGGCTTTATCTGAGTTTGGCACAATTTGATCGGGTGAAGAAAATAGACTACAAACCTTCACAGTTCTTGCATGAAGCAGGGCTGATTCAAGGTGAATTTGTTGAGCCTGAACCTAAAGAAAAGAAGAAAAAACCAAAAAGCGAAGACTAATAGTCTACTTTTTGACGAATGCTCATCTGCTTGGTATCAGGATCAAGATAGATATCAAAGAGGTCGATTTCACTGATAAGGTTACTGAGTTTTTTATAACCAAAATTGATAGGAGAAAAAGAAGTTGAGTTGTTGATGTATTGTCCGATACTCGAGAGATTTGCCCAGCCGTCTTCATCCATTGTTTGCTCTAAAGCTGTTCTAAGTACATTGACAAGCCAGGTGTCTTGACGCATCTCTTTGCCTGACTTTTTGAGCGGGGCATGGAGGGTATCTGAACTGCGTACTTCACTGCTGTTTGCATCTTTGTGTGTCTCCTGCTTCATCAGCTGTTCAGTAAAAATAAACTGAGAACACGCAGCCATAAAGGGCTTAGGTGTCTTTCTCTCGCCAAAGCCATAGACTTTGATTCCTTCATTTTGTACACGCATTACAACAGGTGTAAAGTCAGAGTCGCTCGTAGCAAAAGCAAAGGCATCAATGTCTTTGGTGTGTAAAAGATCGATGGCATCGATGGTCATCAGGATATCGGTGGCATTTTTATTTTTGGAGTAGTCAAACTGCTGTATGGGTTTGATGGCAAACTCCAAGAGTTTTTCTTCCCAGTTTTTAAGATTGTCTTTGGTCCAGTTGCCATAGGCTTGGCGTATGTTTACGACACCATATTTGCTGAGTTCATTGATGATGCCTTCAATGGAACGGTGCGAGATGTTGTCACAGTCTATAAATAGGGCAATATGATCTTCTGTTTTGGTTCTTGGCATGTTTGTACTTTTTAAATATTATAGCTATAGCTAGTTGGATACCAGTTTAAAGTCACCGATGTAATTGCTGATCATCTTGCCTGATTTGACCCAGTTTTCTATGCCGCCTTTGAGGTTGACTACATTGCTGAAGCCCAAATCTTTGAGTGTTTTAGCACCCAATAGTCCTCTTGCGCCTTTAAGACAGTAACAGACGACTTGGCGGTCACTGAGGTTTAAAAGTGTATCATCTACAGCAAACTCGAGTTTACCCCTGGGTATAGTAAAGACACTTTTGGCCG
>JAABRH010000039.1 GCA_011391015.1 Sulfurovum sp. | reverse complement strand
TGCTGTAAGAGTTTTTGTTTTTGAGAAGTATTTGGATAAATACGAATCTTTAAAACTCTTAGCAATTAAGTTCCTTCTTGATTTGGTATTTTAATTTTATATGAATTTTAACTGTGATGATAAAAATACGACACAATGTCATATTTTTGTTCCTTATATCCCCGTCTTGAAAGATGGGGATATAGGGAACGAGTGCTAAAGAAATTTTCACTTCGTGAACCGTATTTGCTAACTTTGTTACTTTTCTACAAAAAAACGAGAGAAAACTTAAACTTTACACTTCTTGGCAATATACGCTATCTGCTCGGCCAGCGTAAGATTCTCCACATCTACGATCACATCTGCTACTTCTTTATATGCTTTTTCGCGTTCTTCATACAGTTTTTTTGCTTTTTCTTCATCGGCAAAAAGTGGACGTTTTTCAAGTTTTACTTTGGCATTTTTTGCCGTTTTGAGGCGGTTGTAGATCCACTCAAATGAGGCATCCAGCAACACAACAGTGCCCAGTTTCTTAAGATTTTTTACCTTGTAAAATCCACCGCCGCAAGAGATGAGTGTACCTTTAACACAGGATTCTATCCAGTCGGCTGTGTCTTGCTCTTTTTTTCTAAAGTAGGCTTCACCGTGTTTTTCAAATATCTTTTTGATCTCTTTTTTCACTTTGGATTCGATCAGATCATCCGTGTCGATGTTGTACACTTTGTATTTTTTGGCAAATGCGCGTGCGGTGGTACCTTTTCCGACACCCATAAACCCTATAAGAATAATATTTTTCTTCAAAACTTACACCATGTTATAACGGTCAATGATTTTGGACAGTCTTTTGCGAAGATTTTTCAAGGCATCTTCAGCATCTTCACCTTCAGCCACAAGCGACTCAAACGCATCAAACTGTATTTTGGCGACCCATCCTATTTTGGTGTGTTTTTTGATGCCCACAAAACGTACCTCCCCGAAATGTTCCTGTGCCATTTTATAAATACGCTCAATGCGCTCATCCAACGTTTTTACTTCTTTAATACTCATTTCTGTCCTTTGCATGTAGACTGTTTGTCCCATAAAGAGAGTTATTTTTTTGTTATAATTATAACATACAGACGGAACAAATGTATTACAAAGGAGTGGAGGATGCAAACCATACTGATAACAGGTGTGAGCTCGGGGCTGGGTGAAGCATTGGTGAAGACCTACTTAGAAAAAGGCGATACGGTCTATGCAGTAGGGAAATCCGCACCGAACAAATTTCAAAGCCATCCGCATTTCTTCTTTTTTCCGTATGATTTGAGCCAAACTTTTGTACTTCAGGCCAGCTTGCAAGAGTTTGTAGAAAAACGTTCTTTTGACCTTGTGATACTCAATGCCGGTGTTTTAGGCGAGATACAAGTTCTAAACCAGACTGATCTGGCAGATATCAAAGAAGTAATGGAAATCAATGTCTGGGCAAACAAAGAGATCATCGACACCCTCTTTAACCATGCCTATGTGAAGCAGATCGTCGGTATCAGCTCTGGGGCTGCTGTGAAAACCTCAAAAGGATGGGGTACCTACTCACTCTCCAAAGCGAGCCTCAATATGCTTCTGAGTATCTATGCCAAAGAGATGCCTGAGATTCATTTCACGGCACTTGCGCCCGGTGTTATCCAGACTCCTATGGTGCAACATATCTTTGACAAAGTGAATGACAGACTCTTTCCTTCGGCCAAAAAACTAAAAGAAAGTTCCATACAAACCCCATTGGATGCTGCAAAACATCTCATGGCCATTTTTCCGACACTGTTAAACTACGAAAGCGGGAGTTTTATCGATTTACGTACGCTCTAAACCTTAGGGATCATCCTATGGTATAAGTTGAGCAACATAGACATACAGCAGCACAATAACCAAAGAAGCCGTAGCCATCATCCATACAAAAGCGCTCAGCATCTTACCGGCACTAAACATCTGCCTGTACTTATAAAGAAGTACAGGAAAGATAATCAATACAGCGACGACAGGAATATACATCGCCGCACTTACGCTATACTCTTTGATGGCATACCCTACGGCCACAAAAGAAGTATACACAATAATATACACCACGCCTAACACCATCATTTGGACTACCATAAACAGTACACTCATGCCTGCTCTATTTTTCTCATCGCTGTAGTGCTGCATGATACTCCCCCTTCCCTCGTCAAAAAACGCTAGATTTTTTTACTTAACGCTTCAATATGTGCACTGTCTCCAATCACCACTAAGAGATCATCTTTTTCTAGTACAGCATCTTCTTCAAATGAGGTGCACCATGTGCCTTGATGTTTATAGGCTATGGGCTTCACTTCAAATTTAGATTCAAAAATGGGAGAAAGGATTGAGGTTCCAACCCAAAATGACGGGACACGGAGTTTTGCAATTTTCATCGAAACGGAAAGGTCAATGGTTTCATACAGCATATTTTGAACCATTTTTTTTACCAATTTTTTCGCTGATTCCATTTCAGGGTAGATAACCTTTGCTGCCCCTATCTTAGACAAAATCTGACCATGCACAGTGGTAATGGCTTTCGCTACCACCGTTTCAACACCCAACTCTTTGAGTGCCATCACGGTCAAAATACTGGCTTCAATATTTTCACCGATACTCACAATTACCGTATCGGCATTGGCGATACCTGCTTCACGCAAGGCACGAATATCGGTTGAGTCCAATGTAACCGCATCTTGAACATATTCGTTTATCTCGCGAACCTGTTCCTCATTTTGATCCACAGCAATCACACTGATACCTTGTTGCGCCAAACCTTTGGCTACATGAAACCCGAATTTTCCCAACCCTATCACAGCAAAACTATTCATAATACAACCTTTCCTTCTGCATACTTAATGCGGCTCTGCACCGCCTTACCTACAATAATAAGCGTAAAAGCAAACACACCAATACGCCCCATAAACATCAACACGATAATATTAAACTTTCCAAAATCACTAAAGAGTGCAGAATAACTCAACACACCGCCATTGCCCGTTGAAAGTCCAACCGTCCCAAACGCTGAACAAGTCTCAAACAAGGTCCTCAAAAATGGCAACCTCTCGATCTCACTCAAAAAAACGGTGGATGCTGCCACATACGCTGTCGCGATAAAAATGATTGCATACGCCTTATTGATCTGATAAGCAGGGATGGAGCGCTTGAAAATGTGTACGTGTGTACCGCCTCTGAGTGTGTACCAAACCCCCAAGAGTGCCAAAGCAACCGCCGTGATTTTGATCCCTCCGGCTGTTCCTCCCGGTGCCCCTCCAGTCATCATAAAAAAGGTGGAAAAAAAGAGATTTGCATCACTCAGGGTTGAGAGATCTATCGAGTTAAATCCTGCTGTTCTGTAATTGACCGAAGCAAACCATGCCGCCAAAAGCTTGTCTCCCCACGAAAGTTCCTTGAGTGCATTATTCCACTCGAGTGACAAAAGCAGTGCCATCCCTGCAAGTATCAAAAACAGTGACATCCACAACACGATTTTGGTATGGGTGGAGAGGCGAAAAATCTCTTTTTTTTGGTAGTGATAGAGTTCTGTCAGGACAAGATAGCCTATCCCGCCTAAGATTATCAGAAAGGGTATGGTGAGATTGATAACAACATCACCGTGGTATCCCATCATATTGTCACTAAAAAGTGAAAATCCGGCGTTATTGAACGCCGAGACTGCATGAAAAACACCATACCACATCGCTTTAAGCAGTGGCATATCAACCCAAAAACGAAGTATTAAAATAACCATACCTACAATCTCAATAATGATGATAGATCCAAAAACGATTTTTAAAAATCGTACCAAACCGTGCATTCCTGGATAATTGAGAGACTCTTGAAGAATCATACGATCTCGGTGCCCGATTTTTTGACGGCGCATCACGGCTAGAAACGTAACTGCGGTCATATATCCCAATCCACCGATTTGGATCAATACCATGATGATGAGTTGCCCCATCGGCGTAAAGTCCACAGGGGTATCTTTTACAATCAAACCCGTCACACACACCGCTGACGTTGACGTGAAAAGCGCATCCATAAACGCCAATGTGCCATGATGCGCAAAAGGCATCATAAGTAGAAACGTTCCAACAAGAATCAAACCTAGAAAGCTGTAGACAATAAGTTTTATTTCTGAAGTATGCATACTGATTTGTTGTGTTTAAATCGTTGGCCAATCACCAACAGGCCATGGCTTCTCATCTGTATTGAAGCTGACATAGGCAACCAGCTGCTTGGTGTACTCTGCCAAACGCTCGCTAAACTGTAAAATTTTATCATTGGGTTCGCCCGATACCCACGTATAAATAAACTGGGTAATCGCAATTACAAAAAGCACCATCGAAATCAATCTGCCTATAATTAGATAGAGTATCGTATAGAGTGCTCTTGATACCCCTTTTTCTCGTCCATTTGTTTCAAATTCTTCCATTTTACTTTCCTCTTTTTTGTTTATTATATCAAGTTTTTATTTGCTCTTGGAAATACTTATTCATATCGCAATGCCTCAATAGGATTTTTTTCCGCTGCTTTTCGTGCAGGAACAAATCCAAACAAAATACCAATAGCCATAGATACTACCAGCGCCACACTGATGGTCAACGAATCTACAATAAAAGCGATATCCATGACATGAGACACTCCCCATGAGATCATCAATCCTACAATAATTCCAATAATCCCTCCCAAAGCAGAAAGTACAATTGACTCAATGAGAAACTGTGTCAAGATATCATCTGCAGTCGCTCCGATGGCAAGACGTATGCCGATCTCTCTGGTACGCTCAGTCACTGATACCAGCATAATATTCATAATACCAATCCCTCCGACCACTAAAGAGATGGCTGCTACAAATCCCAGCATCACAGTCAGCATCTGTGTAATCCCTGAAATGGTACTGAGCAATGCCTGCATGGTAAAGATAGAAAAATCATCTTCATCTTCTTTAGAGAGCGAACGCTGTTCGCGCATGATGCGTCTTATTTGTATCGTGGCCTCTTCCAATGGTATGCCCTTTTTTACAGATGACATAATGGTGTGTATTGTATTGGAGCCGCTTATGCGTCGCTGAAACATTTTAAGCGGTACCAATACCGCATCATCCTGATCCATTCCAAAGGTATTGGCTCCTTTTTCCTTAAGTACGCCTATCGCTTCACAGGAAAAATGCTCTAAACGTATCTTTTTTCCTATGGGATTGATTCCTGTGTCAAAAAGTTTATTTGTCACTGTTTTACCTACAATGCAAACACTCAGACCTGACCTAAGCTCGCTTTTTTCAAAAGCCCTGCCCATTTCTATCTGCCAGTCCTGTATGACAAGATAGTCATTTTCCACCCCTCTGATGCCCGTATGATAATTTTTATCGGCATAAAGCACTGTGAGTGTAGTATTTTCCACTCCGCTGACTGCTTCAAGTGAAAATATCGTATTTTTAAGCACTTCTATATCTTTCAGTTCAAAAGGAGTCGCTGTCGTGGATTGTCCCCCCATCCCTTTTGACTGTCCCGGAACAATGAAAAGAGAACGGCTCCCCAGTTTACTAACACTTTCAGTGACCGATGCACTCGCACCCTTGCCAATGTTCACCATCGCAATCACAGAAGCGATACCGATGACAATACCGATCATGGTCAACACTGAACGCATCAGGTTACGTCGAATCTCACTCAATGCCAAAAACAAGGCATTAACGAACATCTTCTATCCTTTCTACTTCACCGTCCCTGAGATGAATGATACGTGAAGCATACTGCGCCATCTCCTCTTCATGCGTGACCATGATGATCGTGCTGCCTTTTGTATGAAAATCGCTCAAAAGCATCATAATTTCATGACTCTTTTTTGTGTCCAGATTTCCGGTTGGTTCATCTGCAAGTAGTAGACTTGGATTGGTTACAATGGCTCTTGCTATAGCTACTCTTTGCTGTTGCCCTCCGCTAAGTTGACTCGGATCACGCTCAAGATAGGCTTCAAGCCCTACACTCTTCAGTGCTTCATAGGCAAGCGAGTGTCTCTTTTTTGCACTTATTCCCTGATAAACCAGTGGCATTTCAACATTTTCGATCGCCGATGTTTTTTTAAGCAGATTGTAGCCTTGGAATACAAACCCCAGTTTATATCTTCTAAAAAGTGCTCGCTGGTCACTGTTAAGCTGATCTATGGCTATTTCTTCAAAAAAATACTTGCCTGTACTTGGTCTGTCCAAACAGCCGATAATATTCATCAATGTCGATTTGCCACTTCCGCTTGGACCCATAATGGCAACAAACTCTCCCTTTTCTATATGAAGGTTAATATCTTTTAAAACTTCTGTTTTGATCTCTCCAACACCATAGGATTTGCCTAAATGCTCCAGACTGATCATAAACGCTCTTCTTGAGAGAGGATAAGCTTATCCTCTGGCTTTAAGGTTTCTGATGTGACTGCGGTCTGTGTTCCGCTGGTACCCAGTATCTTCACATAAATTTTTTCTGCCTTCCCACCTCGCTCCACCCAGACATGCGGCTGAGTGTCCAGTGTGAGTTTTTCGGTATTTTGGGCGCCAAACTTGATCTTCTCTTTTACTTCAACCGGAATATAAAGCAGTGCAGCTCGAGGCACAATCCATGCATTTTTTATATGCTTGATGATGATATCTGCATCCGCACTCATGCCCGGCAGGAGCTTATGCGTGTGGTTTTCTACGTAAAGCGATGCTTTATAGGTTACAACACCGGCAAGCATTTCTGAATTGATACGGATGGATTTTACCACCGCATGAAAATTTTCATCAGGATAGGCATCTACGCTAAAAAGTCCCAGCTGACCTTCTTTGATTTGGGCAACATCCGCTTCATCGATGCTAACCTGAAGTTCCATTTGGGAAAGATCATCTGAAAGCTTAAAAAGAACGGGGGTTTGAAACATCGCTGTAACGGTTTGTCCCAAGTCAATATTTCGCGACAGTACTACCCCGTCCATAGGTGCATAAATGACTGTTTTATCCAGATCATATTGAGTAGACTCAAAAGCAAATTGTGCTTCCTGTACCTGAGCTTTACTGCTCTCATAACTTGCCTTGGAAGAAAGATATGCCGCATAATCCTGATCCCAGTCTTTTTGTATAGGCAATTTCCCGCCTGAATTCTTTTTTAATGATTGATTACGTTTATAATTGTTCTCTCTAAGCTGCATATCGGCTTCAACACTTTTGAGCACTGCGCGCATACTGTGAAGTGTTGCTTCCGCTCTTTTCAAAAAGCTCAAGTACTTCGTCTGATCTATTCTTGCCAAGACATCACCTTTTTGCACCTTGTCGTTAAAATCAACATTGACCTCTATAAGCGTACCGGAAACCTCACTTCCGACATCTACACTCCGCAAAGGGTACAGATACCCTGTGGCAGAAACCGTCATATTGAGGTCTCCCTGCACTATAGGCCTGGTAATATACTGGAAAGAAACGCTCTGGGCATTGGCAATATACCGGTACACTATTGCCGCCAAAGAGAGCAGCAAAAACAGTATCATCCATATCCACCATTTTTGCCAAACCTTTTTAGGCTTCAGCATCACATCAAGCTCTGACATTCATGCCCTTTTTTTCTTCATGAGAGGCGAACTAAATCTTAAAAGATTTAGTTCAATACCGTTCTAATCGCTTCCGCGAGCGCTTCTTTTTCCAACCTGCGTATTTTCTCGTCATAGGCTTCAAAACTAAGTCCCGTTTTGGAGATCTCTTTTTGCACTATGATATCGCCGCCATCAAGCTCGGATGTAACATAATGCACACTCACTCCGCCGTTTGGATGGCTATCCTGATAGCTTTTTACTATGGCGTTAAGCCCCTTGTGTCTGGGAAGCAAGGAGGGATGCAGATTGATACTTTTGATCTGCTCGGTAAAAACAGGGGTCAGGATACGCATAAATCCTGCCAAAACAGTCAAATCCAGTGCATACTGCTGTAAACACTCCACTACTTTGGCATCAAATTCCTCTCTGTTTGGATATGATCTAGAATCGATCACTTCAAGCGGGATGGAAGCTGCTTTGGCAATAGCTATCCCCTGTGCATCGGGATTATTTGTGAGTGCAACGGCGATTTGACAGGTTTTGCCATGCAAGGTATCAACAAGATGTGCAAAGTTGGATCCTTTGCCGCTAAATAAGACTGCGATTTTTTTCATGAGGGCATTTTACTCTAATTTAGCTCTAATTTAGCTACTTCAGCGACCAAATCTGTTGGCAGCATCGCATACGATGACCCGCTGTAGTTCTTCGCTGCAAGTACCAGTGCCAGTGAAGCCTGCACTGCAGCATCCACACCGGTATAGCCTTGTGCCAGCAAAGAGATGATGAGTCCAGAGAGGACATCGCCGCTGCCGCCTTTGCTGAGTTTTGAGCATCCAAGAGGATTAATATAGAGCTGCTCTTCTTGCATGATCAGCGTGTTGGCACCTTTAAGCAAGAGCGTGACGTGAGGGTATCGTGCGTTAAACAGCCGTACCATTTCAAAGCGTTTTGCCTGTACATGCGTCACACTGAGTTGTTCACCCGTAAGTAGTTGCCACATGACAACAAACTCTTTAGGATGCGGGGTAATGACGATTTGCCTGTCTTTTTGCTCCAAAATCGAAAGTAGCGCTTTGTTGTAAAAACTGTCCGCATCTAACACGATGGGTAAGTGGCTTCCTATGACATATTTGTATAAAAATTCGCTCTCAAAATGACATCCCAAACCCATACCGATGGCAAGTGCGGATGCACTGTGCGGCACTACGGTCGCATACATCAGGTAAGGCGGAGGAGAGATTTTTTCATGAACGACCAACGTGGTAAGCCCTGCACCAAAAACAGTGCACGCCATACCTGCAATGATGCCAGCCCCCTCTTTCTCTCCGCAAAATATCGCCGCATGCCCGAAACTTCCCTTGTGTGTGACCTGTTTGGTTCTGCTTGGAAGTCTCAAGTCTGATCTTTCCAGTACATAACTCTGGCTCTGCCCTTCATACAGTGGTGCACTCACCCCCAAGTCTACCCGCACAATCTCCCCCACACTCTCTTTACAGGCATCCAAAAAAAGTGCTTCTTTGTAGGCTCCCATGGTGATGGTTACATCGGCATGAAATGCTATGGGCAATGGCATCCCTTTTGCCCCGATACCCGTAGGCATATCACAGGCAATCTTATACCCCTCTAATGCATTGAGCTGCTGTACAATGTGTTCTGTCTGCTTGTCCAACATGCGAGACAAACCTGCACCAAAGAGTGCATCGACCACGACATCAGCCTGTAAAATCGCATCAACGACTTTCACCCCAACTAACTGCGCACGCCTGAGTTGTGTTTTTGCCATATCCGAAGATAGTTCAAAGGGCAGATAGAGTTTGACCTCGTATGCCCCACAGAGCTGACGGGCCAAAGCGATACCGTCTGCGCCATTGTTGCCTTTTCCTGCTGCGATGAACACAGAAGCACCTTGTCTGAAATGACTGTGGATATACTGTGCTATCCCCCCTGCAGCATGCTCCATCAGGATATCTTCGCTCAGTCCGTACTGCTCGTAACATCGCTCATCCAAGACCGTACAACTTTCAAATACTTTTTGCATGCGCACTCCTTGCGTTAAATTTTAGCACAATTTAATCCTATCTCGATATAATCCCACACTTTATTGTACTCCGAACCAACGGTTCTTCATCTCATCTGAGCTTTCGTCGAAGCTTTAGTGAGATGAATTGAGGATACGCTTTGCTTATCTTCAAGAAGAAATTTCAATAAGAAAGGGGGTGCTTTTTATGCCAGGAATTATTTTAACTTCACGTGACTCTTTTGATGATGCGTACAGAAAATTCAAAAGACAATGTGACAGAAACCTTATCGTGACTGAAGCTAGAGCAAGACAAAATCACGAAACTGAAACAGAAAAAAGAAAAAAAGAGAAGATTGCAACTCGCAAGAAAATCCTTAAAAAACTTTTTATGCTCAGAAGATACGAGTCAAGACTCTAATCTTAAACCAGCGGGGCTTTGCCCTGCTGTTTACTACACCTTTTAAATCCTAATACCTACAAATTTCCCATAACTTCTTATACAATTATCTAAATTTCGCTAAAATAAAACCATTCTTTTCCAAAGGTTTTTCATGACATTTACGACCACCCTCCAAAACAATTCGATTAAAATAATGCTCTTAGGCTCAGGTGAACTCGGCAAAGAAGTTGCCATCGAGGCGCAACGCCTTGGCGTCGAAGTCATCGCTGTGGACAAGTACGAAAATGCCCCTGCACACCTTGTGGCAAACCGCGCTTATGCTATTAATATGCAGGACAAAGAAGCCGTGCTTGCACTCATCGAAAAAGAACAGCCCACGTACATCCTGCCTGAAGTTGAAGCCATCAGTATCGCAGCACTATTTGAAGCAGAAAAAAGAGGGTTTCATGTCATCCCCAACGCAGAAGCCGTGAACAAAACCATGAACCGTAAAAACATCCGTGTTTTTGCAGCCGAAGCGCTGGGGCTGAAGACAAGCAAGTATAAATTTGTTACCACCTTAGAAGGACTTAAAGCTGCAGGTGAACGCATCGGTTATCCCTGTGTCATCAAACCAGTGATGAGCTCTTCAGGGCATGGACAGAGTATCGCCAGAACAGCGGAAGATATAGAAAAGTCATGGGAGAGTGCCAAAGAAGCACGCGGGGATGCAAGCGAGCTCATCGTAGAAGCGTTTGTACCTTTTGACTATGAAATCACACTGCTCACTGTACGCAATGAGACGGGTACAACCTTTTGTGATGCTATCGGGCATGTACAGAAAGACGGAGACTTCATCCTCTCATGGCAGCCTATGCGCATGAGTGACGCGGCACTTTCTAAAGCCAAAGAGATAGCCAAAACGGTTACAGACGGTCTTGGCGGCAGAGGCATTTTTGGGGTTGAGTTTTTTGTCAAAGATGAAGAGGTCTATTTCTCAGAACTAAGCCCCCGCCCGCATGATACGGGTATGGTGACACTCATCACCCAAAGCCAGAGCCAGTTTGCCTTGCATGTAAGAGCCGTGTTGGGTCTTCCTCTAGACTATACCACCTACGGTTCAGGAGCGTGTGGGGCTTACAAAGCGAAAAATGAAAGCCATAACCCTACCCTTGAAGTGCCAGATAGTGCTTTTAGCAAAAATTCATTTGTAAGGGTATTTGGAAAACCGGAGTCTCATGTGGGACGGCGTATGGCCGTGAGTCTGGTGCTCGATGAAGTAGAAGCGGCAAAACTCAGAGCCACTGAAATAGTCAGTCAAATAAGTGATCACTAATGCATATCGTATTACTTGATGCAAAAACGTTAGGGGATGATTTAGATCTTTCTGTACTCGAACAGTTTGGGACACTCACAATCTATGAGACAACTTCACCTGAAGAGACGTTGGAGCGCATCCAAATCGCCGATATCATCATCACCAATAAAGTGGTCATCACAGCCAATATGATGGAGGAAGCGCCCAGACTCAAGCTGATCTGCATCGCAGCCACAGGGATGAACAATGTCGATCTGGATGCAGCAGCGTATAAGGGCATCGAAGTCAAAAATGTTGCGGGTTACTCGACCAAAAGCGTTGTACAGCATACCTTCGCCATGGCACTGTATCTGCTCGAACAAATGTCTTATTATGATACGATGGTCAAAAATGCAGTCTGGAGCGATTCGGGGATTTTTACCGACGTGAGCCGTCCATTTTACGAGATTTCGGGGAAAAAATGGGGCATTATCGGGTTTGGCACCATCGGTCAGGAAGTTGCCAAGATCGCTACAGCTTTTGGTACAGAAGTGCAGTATTATTCAACAAGCGGGAATAACCTTCATCATGCCTATCCCCATAAAACTTTGGAGTTTATCCTCAAAGACTGTGACATCATCTCCATCCATGCCCCACTCAATGACGACACCAGAGACCTCATCAACGAAAATAATCTTTCCTATATCAAAGAAGATGCCATTTTACTCAATCTGGGCCGCGGCGGCATCATCAACGAAACCGATCTCTCTTTTGAACTGGAGCGAAAACGGTTTTATGCAGGATTGGATGTACTCGTGCAAGAGCCTATCACCTTAGAAAACCCTCTGATGAGCATCAAACACAAAGAGAGACTCCTCATCACGCCTCATATGGCATGGGCAAGTATAGAAGCCAGAAAAAAACTGCTTGAAGGCATCGTCAAAAACATCCAGACTTTTAGACAAAACCGATGACAGATGTACTCATCATCGGCTCCGGTGGAGCGGGACTGACTGCGGCACTGAAAGCAAAAGAGATGGGAGCTTCAGTGATTGTTGCAGGCAAGAGCTACCCTACCCACTCACAAACCTCCATGGCACAAGGCGGCATCAATGCAGCACTGGGAAATAAAGGAGAGGATGCAATAGACCTGCATATTGCCGATACCATCAAATCTGCCCAGGGGCTCTGTGATGAACAGATGGTTCGCACCATGTGTACCCAAGCGCCAAAAACCATCGCATGGCTAGAGAGTCTGGGTGTACCTTTTTCTCGACTTGACAATGGCGGTACAGGAACACAAACCATCGCCCAGCGTCAAATGGGTGGTGCGAGTGCCAAACGTGCCTGCTACGCCCAAGACTACACAGGTCTAAAGATACTGCATACCCTGTATGATACTTGCCTCAAAGAACAGATAGCTTTTTTAGACGAACACTATCTGCTGAACCTCATCGTTGAAGACGACACCGTCAAGGGAGCAACCTTTTTGGATATCCGAACAGGTGCTCTCAAACAAGTCTCAGCCAAATCCGTCATCATCGCTACAGGGGGGTATGGCAGTCTCTATCATGGTTATACGACCAATGCCTATGGTGCATCAGGTGACGGTATGGCCGCGGTGCTTCGTGCCGGTGGTGCGGTGAGCGACATGGAGTTTGTACAGTTTCACCCTACTGCACTGAAGCATTCAGGCATCCTCATCTCAGAAAGTGCCAGAGGAGAAGGCGGGTATCTGGTCAACTCCAAAGGTGAACGATTTATCGATGAACTCAAACCCAGAGATGTGGTGGCGCGTGCGATTTTTAGAGAGTTTCAAGAAGGGCGGGAGGTATTTCTTGATGTGCGTCACTTGGGTGAAGCAAAACTCCTCGAACTCCTCCCCCAAGAGATAGCACTGTGCAAGTTACACGAGCAAGTAGATCCGGCCTGCGAACTCATACCTATCAAACCCGTGGCACACTACTGTATGGGTGGTATCGAAGTAGATAAACAGCTAAGTGTTACCAATCTCAAAGGATGTTATGCCGTTGGGGAATGCGCCAATGCCAAAGTACACGGTGCCAACCGCCTTGGGGGCAACTCACTGCTTGAGATTACGACCTTGGGTGCTTTGGCCGCCCAAAATGCAGTACACTATGCCGCACAAACCCAAGCCAAAGAAGCCAATGATGATCAACTCAAAAAAGATAATATTATGATACAAACGCTTTATGTGCAAGAAAACCGTATCAACTTTTATGAGCATCGAGAGAGCCTAGGAAAGCTTTTGTATGAAAATGTCGGTATCATCAGAGACAATGCAAAACTCACCGAAGCAATGCAAGCTCTAGATATGATGCAAAGCCAAACAACGCACATGGGTCTAGCGGACAAAAACCTTGCCAACAACACCCACCTGATTGACTTTTTGGAGTTTAAAAATGCGATGATGCTTGCACCGCTCATCGTCAAAGCAGCGCTCTTACGTAATGAGAGTCGCGGGGCACATTTTAAAACAGGCTTTGAATCAGCCATTGATGCAGATTTCAAACACTCTATTGTTCTACATAAGGAAGTATAGATATGAACCTATGTATTTTACGAAGCCAAGAACAGAGTGATACGCACTACACTCTGCCAGACCAAGAGATGACGCTTTTGGATGCTTTGGTATACATCAAAAGCCACATCGATGCGACACTGACATTCAGTGCGGGCTGTCGTGCTTCAGTGTGTGGCACTTGTGCGGTACGTGTAAACGGCAAAGAGGTATTGGCTTGCGCCTATAAAGTCAAAGAAGATGACCGAGTGGAGCCACTGCAATACCATCCTGTACTTCGTGACCTCAAAGTGGACAAACACCCTGCCCAACAGACACTTAAAAGAAGTACAGCGTGGCTGCACGACTATCATGAAGCCTCTGTGACACATCAAGATGAAAAACAGTCCGAAACACAAACAGACTGCATACTCTGTGATGCCTGTTATTCTGCCTGTCCTGTGTATGCGCTCAAGCCTGACTTTTTGGGTCCTTTTGCCCTCACACGTGCCTATCGTTACAGCATAGATAAACGCGAAACTGGGGTAAAAAACATCATCGACACACTCCAAACCAATGGCATATGGGATTGCATTTTATGTGGGGAGTGTACAGCTGTCTGCCCCAAAAGTATTGATCCCAAAATGGATATCATGATGTTACGAAGCAGCTCCATCCAATTTGGATACACTGACCCTTCTTTTGCCGCTCAAAGTTTTGGGACACCCGATTTTGGCAGCGGATTTGGATTTTAGCAATCATCCCGTAAACCCTCGTCTTTTAAGACGGGGATATAAGGGGTATGGTAAAAAATATGTCAATTTGGCATATTTTTTAACACAAAAAGTAAGAGTTGCTATAAT
>JAABRH010000038.1 GCA_011391015.1 Sulfurovum sp. | reverse complement strand
TTCTTTTGGCATGATGCACACAGGACATCCTGGCCCATGGATAAAATTGATAGTTTTTGGCATGAGTTGTGGTAAGCCGTATTTCATAATGGTATGTGTGTGTCCGCCGCATACCTCCATGATATTAATATTTCTGCCTAACTTTTCTGCGTCTTTTGCAATGATATCCGCATAAGCTTTTATCGTAGCCCCATCTCTGAAATCATCATACAGATTTTTAAGCTCCAAAGTCATCATTCAGTCCTGTTAGAACAGGCATCGTCTTCTAAGATGAGCTGTTTTCTCTCTGCTTCATCCATCATTTCAAGCATCTCTCTATAATTTTCTATCGAAGCCAGTGCTTCATCGTTATCTATCTTGTTCATCACAAAACCGATATGTATGAGAACATAGTCGCCAACTTTGACACTCTCCTCTGCCATCATCATCAGGTTTGCATCACGCTGAACACCCATTGTATCAACCGTACACATCGTTTGGTCTTCTGAAATTTCCACTACTTTACTGGGGATAGATAGACACATTTTAACCTCTCATTTTTCGTTTAAAATTAATCCATTCTACGACTGCCTGTATGGATTGTGTGTCGTTCATAGCTACTTCAAGTATATCTACATTGGGTTTGATGCGTCTGGCTTCAGCTTTTTCATGTTGTATATCATAATTAAAATAGGGTAACAGATCTGTTTTGGTGATAAGCACGAGATCGGCTTTTCGGAACATCACAGGGTATTTGGCTATCTTGTCTTCCCCCTCGGGTACAGAGACAAGAACGATGTTCAGGTGCGTACCCACATCATAAGAAGCAGGACAGACAAGATTGCCGACATTTTCCACAAAACAGACATCGATAGCTTCTAGTGATAAATCATGTAGCCCTTTATGTACCATAAACGCATCCAAATGACAGGCTGATCCTGTTTGTATTTGTACGGCTGGTATGCCTTTTGCTTTGAGTCTGTCTGCATCTTTGCTGGTCTCCAAATCCCCTTCAACCACAGCAAAGTTAAAATTAGCCACTTCTGATAAGGCTTCCAAAAGAGCCGTTTTTCCAGACCCTGGACTACTCATCAGGTTAATACCCAAAATCCCTTTGGCATTAAAATGTGCCCTGTTGTGTTCAGCCTCATGATCATTTTTATCCAATATCTTTTGAATAACAGTGATGGTTTTGGCATCATTTAGCTGAGGGTTGTGATGTAAATGTTCATGTGCCTCATGATGCTCATGTGACGCTTCAGCCTCATGATCTTTTATTATACTGCAACCGCAATCTGTACACATATGTTTTCCTTTATCCTACTAATATATTGGTTCCAACCAAGAGTGAAACAAGACCTGCTAGAGTAAATACTCTTCGCACATTTTGGATGTTTTTCAAAAAGTTTTGATTGATATAGAGTATCACCATACCAAAAACGATAAATACAAGCATAACGCCCAGAGTAAAAAGTGCGACCATGCTGAAATCTGCCGTACCGCTCTGCACTGCACCAAGGGTGATGAGCATACCACGTACACCGCCTGCACCCATCAAAAGTCCCAAGGTAAAAGAGGAACTGCCTGCAGCTGCAACATGTTCATGCGATTTTCCAAACCAAATATGTAAATGCTCTTCTTTATCATGCGTGTGTTTACGCAAGTGAATACGATGTGTCAGTACCATAAAAAGCAAATAAATGCCTATGGCTATAATGACTGTACCAGAGATCAGATCTCCATACGCCAAAAACTCTTCGTTGATGCTTGAATGCTGCAATAACTTTGCGAAGATAAAAAGGCTAAGTCCATGACCCATGGCAAACAATAGCGTAATCAACAGAGTCTTTTGTCTGTTTTTGCCTATGGAAAAATCAGCAATGACGGTAAGATGATCCGGACCGAATGCGTGCAAAACACCATACCAAAAGATGAGTAATACTCCCATTTCCATTTTGTCTCCTTCTTTTCATTAATTATAGGCTTAAAGTCTAAAACAGTGTTTAAACACTGCTTCTGGCTGTGCTGGTTTTATTTTCAGAGTGATGCAATGCAAACCATGCCTGCCCAAGGGAAATACCCCCGTCATTGATTGCTATTTCAGTTGGTATATAATACCGGCGTTTTTGGCTTATACAACGTTTGACTATCTTTTCAACCAAGACTCTGTTTTGAAACACTCCCCCTGAAAACAGAAGTGGCAGTGCAGGATACTCTGCAGCAGTCTGGAAAATAATGTCTGTTATCATGTTAAAAAACCGTGATACAATCTCTCTTTTGTCTTCCATACAGAGTATCATTTTTAACATGGGCTCAAGATTGATGATGCCATTATGTACTGTGAAAGGAAAACTCTCAGTCATATGCTCATCAACATACTGCTCCATCATCAGTCCACTCTCTCCTTCATAGCTGGATATCTGTACAATATCAGCCAAACTTGCCACCGCATCAAAAAGCCTACCCACAGAGCTACTCAAAGGGGCGTTGATACCTTGTGTATAGGCCTTGTGTAAAATGTGTATTTCTTCTGTGCTGAACTGTTTGAGTGTAGACACACAAAGTGTTTCCAGTTCATCGAGACTATAGTGCGCAAACAACAAAGCCAGTGCAGACCTTCGCGGTTCTTTGATGGCTTTATCTGCACCAAGTAAACAAATGGGTGCAAAGGTTACTATACGTTCATAGTGTTGAGCGTTTGCTATCATCACCTCCCCGCCCCACAATGTCCCATCATCACCAAATCCTGTACCGTCAAAGGCAAAACCCAAAACCTTGTCATGCAGCCTAAACTCAGCCATACCTGCCAGCAGATGAGCATAGTGGTGCTGCACCTCGAGACTCTTTAATGTTGGATTGGCTGCTTTTAACTGTTTTGCCCATTGGGTCGTCATATATGCAGGATGTTTGTCATACACGATAAGTTCTGGTTCAAAATCATAAAAACGCTTCAAAGAGTGCAAGGTTCGCTCGAAGTACTCAAAGGCTTGCAGGGAGTTTAAATCACCAATGTGAGGACTCATTACAAGAGTATCGTCAAACACAATCGTGATGCTGTTTTTTTGATTTGCTCCCAAAGAGAGTATCTTTTTGGGACTTTTAAAGGGCAGCTTCATACTTTTGGGAGCATGCCCTCTTCCTGTTCGCAGGGTGATTTTTTGGGTACTGGCAAACTGCATGACACTGTCATCATTGGCATTGAGAATTTCACGATCATGATCTAACACAAAATCAACCACAGAGCCAAGTTTTTCAAACACTTCGGAACTCTTTCGCATAATGGGTTCGTCACTTAGATTGGCACTTGTTGCCACCAGTGGTGTGCCGATTTGTTTGAGTAGAAGATGATGCAAAGGTGTATAGGGCAAAAAAACCCCTAAACGGTCAATACCTGGAGCTATAAGCTCACTCAGGGTAGTAGAGGAGTGTTTTGAGACAATGACGATGGGTTTTTCTTTGGAAGTGATCAAAGCCCTTTCTTCTGAAGAGATCTCCACGCAGGTCTCTAAAGTTTCTATATCTTGAAACATCACTGCAAAAGGTTTGGCAGGTCTTTGTTTTTGTTGACGTAGTTTGGCTAAAGTCTGAGTATTTTTCGCATCGCAAAGTAAGTGAAAACCACCAAGCCCCTTAAGCGCAACAATACCGCCTTTTTGTATCAGATCAGCACATAAAGTGATGGCATTTTTTCCTTCAGCCAAAACCTGATGTGCCTTGTCCAAGAAGCTCAAGGTCGGCCCGCAGTCAAAACAGCTGATAGTTTGCGCATGAAAACGGCGGTTAAGCGGGTCGATATATTCTTCACTACAAGCAGCACAGAGCTCAAAAAACCTCATCGATGTGTTAGGTCTGTCATAAGGAAGTGTCCGGATGATACTGTATCGGGGTCCACAGTCGGTACAAGAGATAAAAGGATACCCATATCGTCTATTAAGAGGATCATGCATCTCATCCAAACAGTGCTGGCAGAGTGCGATATCTGGTGAAATCATAGCTGTTTTATCTTCATTAGATTGGCTTTGGAGGATGTCAAATTGTGTATACCCTCTACACTCGCCCACTTTGCTCAAAAAAGTATCAATACGCGCCAGGGGAGGTAAATCGCTACGAATCCCCTGCATAAAAGCTTCTATATCTGCATGCCTACCCTCTATTTCAAGCCTTACCCCAGCTGGATCATTGCGTACATAGCCATTGATGTCAAGACGGTGTGCAAGCTGATAGACAAAAGGCCGAAAACCAACACCCTGCACGATACCGCTAATATGGATTTGTCTATTCGTTACCAAGACTAATCGCTCCAAATGCAACATTGGCATTGTCTATACTGAGACGTTCATTTTTGTAAATGGGGTAATTGACGCTGAGTGCATTGTAGGTTCGCATTAACAACTGACGATTTTCAAATAAATTACCGGTAATCACCACCCCATTGATACCAACATTGGCATCAGAGTCTTCTGCCTGCTGTGCGATAAAATCTGCCAAAGAATCAATAAACCCGAAACTAAGCAGATAGTCATCAAGCCCTGCCAGCTTAAAGCTCATCGCTGAGCGGATAGCCAGTCTAAAATCAAGCTGATATCCCTCTTGTGTACTGATGATTTTATAGTCAATGCGCGGACCGGATTTTCCGCCAAATTCAATCGCTGTTGCTTCAAGCATTTCACATGCTTTTTGTGCATCATCACCATCATATATACCGATAAATACGGACGCCATAGACCACAGTTTGGCAATATCGCTCATCTGGGTACCGCTCTTGAAACGGAGATTTTCGATGGTCTCATAGATTTTGGGAAAGATGTTTTTAAAATTAGCCACCAAACGTTTCCCGCCATCATCCATCGTCGCTATGGCTTCAAGCATCTCTTTGGGCTGCGAGAGAAACGCAGTATTGAAGTCTGCCATGGGCGTATACCCGATTTTTTGGGAGAAAGAAAAAATATGTGAAGGATGCTCTCTGCTTAGATAAATACCACACAAAGAGTGACCGAGTAAACCCTGCTCAATCACCACAGAACGCAATGCTCCGTGTGCAGGTTCAAAACGTATGGCTTTGGTAGATGCTGATGCTTCATGATGGGCAACATAGGCTATAAAAGGCATACTTTTTGGTTCAAGTTGTTTCTCTACTTCTATCCCCTTCATATCACCATACGCCATAAAATTGCCATAACGACAAAAAGAGGCATGCTTTAGGGCAAATGGAACTTTATAGGGCAGCGAATCGCGCCCGGGTGTGACAATCAAGTTCTCATCGAGTGCCGAGACTACGCGTAGTGTAGAGACATGATTGCAAAAGACGATATCGATGCCTTTTTCTTTGAGTGCAACTGAAAGTGCCAAAGTAACTGTGTCATCAGGAAGAAAAACAGGATAAAAAGGTTCGGCCATAGCATAAGTGGCGCGCAGCATTAATTTTGCTTTCAGCCTAAGCGTGGGCTTTTCAACCATCATCAGTGCATCCAGCTCACCCTGCGTGATAAGAAAATGATCTGAAATCGTAGAAGGGTTGCAACATAAAATACCTTCTGGTTTCCGTACATTTTCGTTTAGCAAAGAAAAATGGCGCACTCCATTGTATGTAGGCAAGGTAAGTTCACCTTGTTCACTCAACTGGGTTGCCAATTGTATGAAAAATGCCTGATGTGTATCTGCTTGAACGCCGGTAGCGGCAATTAATGTTTCCATAGAAAGCGAAGTATTTTCACTAAATCCGCAGACAGAACAGGTAACAAAAGGATTCAATGTTTGTGTTACCTCTTCCTGGCACTCGGGACAGTAAGGAGTTTGAAATGCTATCTGTTTGAGCCCAAGAGATGGTGTTGCCTGCAGGTCATCCTTGGCTTCGCTGCTCACTTCTTCTATCTTGTAATTTTGCAAAAATAGAGAATTCGGAACAAGACCCGATATCAGATCAGCCAAGGCTTCAAGTTCTGCTTGAGTACCCTGCGCTTCCACACTGTAGTGTATGCCCTCTTGATAGAGCCTTACAGGAATGCCGGATAACGCCGAAATACGGTTTAAAAGCCGTGTAAACAATTCATTGCTGTGGATATAGCCAAATCTAAATGCTATATGCATCAAATGCCCTAAAAGAGTTTGGAAGGATGGTCTGTATATCGACCTGTGTTTTTTGTACCGCGTCAATATCTAAAGTTTTAAGGTACGCCAAGAGTGTTTTTTCCATCAAGGGCACTGCATTCTCTACACCTTGGGAAAGAGAAAACTCAGTTGCTTCGATGACTGTAGGTACGACTCCCATAATCATCGTATGGGGACGATCACCTACTAGATCCATCATAGTGAGTGTCTGAAGCATTTCAACTTCATGCGCAGAACCTTGCCAGTCCACTACATCAGGGACTGCATCAAAGTCAAAAAAGTATACTTCACCTGCTTTTACACCAGGAGCATTAATTGTATCAATAATAATAAGATGATCATACTCCACGATGATAGGAATAAGCCTCTGCGCAAGTGTACCACCATCAACGATATCAAGCCGATGTTCCCCTTCAAAGTCATACTTTTTACCTATATAGTTAATGAAGTGCACACCTATACCCTCATCTCCAAACAGGAGATTACCAATACCTAGTACTAATATTTTCACCTATCGTCTTCTTTTTTCTCTTGCTCTTTTTTCAAGTGGTAGTCATACCCTGTAAACATCACATCCATTGCTCCATGCTTAAAACGTATAGCAGACCATATCACCAAATAGATATGAACGGGAATAAAGATCAAGTATCCCCACATTACAATGTGATGAATATACCGTACAGTCGCAAGTCCACCCATCCATACTTCCACTACACGCATAGAATCATAAAGCCAACCACCTAAACCTTGATGATACATATGCACATAAAGGATAAGTCCGGTCACTGATGCCAATATAACTAAAATCATGATCGCACTATATGTGATAAACTGTAGTGGCCCATATAAACCTTTTTTACGTAACTCACCGATGAAAAAATAAGATTTTAACTGGGTAATCCATGATTTTATGCTCAATACATCTTTGAGTGAACGTCTCTCTCCCTCACTGTCTTTTGTAAAGAAGAAGAGATAGATCCTAAGTATCCCTGATGCAATGAGAATAAATCCTAAAATCAAGTGCCACTGTGTCCACTGTCCATACACAAGTTTATCTGATGAACCCTCTGGTGTCAAAAAAGGATTAGCAATATAAAAACCTGTAATGATCAATCCTGTTATGACTAATGCTCGTGTCCAATGCAATATCCTATTGCCAACACTATAGACAAAATCCGGATGGTCTGAGGTATATTTTTCTTCTTGTCCCATAGGTACTCCTTCTTATTGAATTATTTAAAAATCTATCTCAAGACTCTAACAAGCAGCGCCACTACTCATAGGATTTACTTTAAATTCACTCAGTTCTACACCTTTCATATCTATAACATGTACCGAACATGCCATACATGGATCAAATGAATGTATCACCCGAAGCACTTCAAGCGGTTTAGTGGGGTCTTCAAGCTTTAAGCCGACCAATGATGCTTCATAGGGACCCACCGTACCTTTCGCATCCATCGGACCCGCATTCCAAGTGGTAGGTACCACCGCCTGATAATTTTCTATCAAACCGTTTTTAATGCGCACCCAATGACTGAGTGTCCCGCGAGGTACTTCTCCTATAAATCGTCCCATATATTCTTTTGATGAATCAATTTCAAATTTGGTATACGTGCTGTCATCTGTTTTAATATTTTCTACCAAAGAATCAAAAATAGTGATTGCGTTATCAGAAATCAATTTAGTCTGAAGCATACGTGCTGCTGTTCGACCCAATGTTGTAAAAAGTGCGCCTACAGGCAACCCTGTTCTTTTGAGGAACGCACCCACTTCACTCTGGACTTTTTTATTGCCTCTGGCGTAATTGACAAGCAAGCATGCCAAAGGTCCTACTTCCATCGCTTCGTTGTCATAACGCGGTGCTTTGACCCAAGAGTATTTTTTACTCTCATCGATGATCTTTGCTTGACCGTTTACCGTATCCCCATCCACGAAACCCGTGTAGTCAGGTTCCGTAACACCATCATAGGGTTGAAGAGTATCAGCACCTTTATACCACGCATGAGTCACATCTTCTTTGATCTTCGTATCATCAATGTCAAACACTTGGCTCAAGTCACCGTTTTTAATGTAACCGCTCTGGAAAAGGTTTTCGCTACGATTAAGCATAAATGCATCTCCAGCAAGGAAGTTTTTAACACCTACCCCACCCAGAACACTCTCTTCTGTACCATAGGCTTCTGCAGCCATCACAATATCTGCCTGGTATGCACGGTCAATAAAATCTTTTACGATTTTATATTTTTCTCTCCACGAAGAAAGACGCGTAGGACTCAAAATATCACGCACACAAGTAACTCCACCTACCACAAGACTTTGTGGGTGCGGCTGCTTCGCACCAAATATGGCAAACATTTGTGCTGCCACACGCTGTACTTCAAGCGCCTTAAGGTAGTGTGAAAGTGCAATAAGGTTCTGCTCCGGAGAAAATTTATACGTTCCATTTCCCCAATATGCATTGGCAAATGGCCCAAGTTGACCTTTATCTACAAAACTTTTAACACGTTGCTGTACCGCTTTAAGTTCATCGGTACCTGTTGCAATTGGAAGATCTGAATATTTGAAAGCAAGTTTGGATGCTGCTTCAGGATCTGCACTCAGTGCAGATACCACATCCACCCAGTCGAGTCCATGCAAATGGTAAAACTGCACCACGTGATCATGCATATAAAGAGATGCATTGAGCAAAGAACGCACCAATTTTGCATTATAAGGAGCTTCTATACCAAGTGCATTTTCTACGGCTTCCACACCTGCTTTATAGTGTGAATAAGTACAAACACCACAAATACGTTGTGCCATCAGACCTGCATCTCGCGGATCTCGTCCTTTAAGAATAAGCTCTATCCCTCTCCATAAGGTCGACGAAGAGTAGGCTTTTTGCACCACATTGTTTTCATCTACTTCTACTTCTATACGAAGATGTCCTTCAATTCTTGTTATCGGATCAATCACTACACGTCTGTTTGTCATGATTTGTTCTCCTCTTTTTCTTTTTTACTCATAAATATGCTTGCAACTGCATGCGCACCGATGCCTACTACTGTTGCAGTAAGGAGTGCTGCTCCAACTTTATCCACGGTAGCGTTCAGACCCATCACCAAATGTGACTTGATGGGTTGTTCCAGCGGTCCCATCGTATCCCAAAAGTCAGGTTCAGAACACCCCATACAGCCATGTCCCGCACCTATAGGCCAATTGACATGCTGATTAAAACGTTCTGTTGAGCAGTTATTGAAAGTATAAGGACCCTTGCAGCCTTGTTTGTATAGGCACCAGCCGTCTTTAGCGCCCTCATCACCGAAGCTTTCGACAAATTCTCCCGCATCAAAGTGTCCGCGACGCTCACAGAGATCATGGATACGGTTTCCATACGCCCATTTTGGACGATGATACCGATCAAGAGCAGGCAGTGTACCAAAGAGCAGATAGTGCATGAGTGTTCCTACGATGTTTGCCGCACTTGGAGGGCAACCCGGTACATTGATGACCGGTTGGGAAATAACTTTATCAACTCCTTTTGCTCCGGTAGGGTTTGGTGCAGCAGCCTGTATACCACCAAAACTTGAACAGGTACCTATGGAAAAGATTGCAGCGGCACCTTTGGCAGCCTCCGTAACGACAGTAAGTCCAGTTCTGCCTTGTGGCCCCAGTGTCAAGTATTGACCATTCATTGCTGTAGGTACACCACCTTCCACGAGTAAGATATAACGTCCTGCATATTTTTTTAAGGCATGTTCAAGGTTTTCTTCTGCCTGCCATCCTGCTGCAGCCATCAGTGTTTCATGGTAATCAAGTGAAATATAATCAAAAATAAGTGAATCAATGGTTGGTGCATCAGAACGAATAAGTGATTCACTGCACCCCGTGCATTCTGCCATATGCAGCCACACTAAAGGCACTCTGTCTGCTAATTTCGCCGCTTCAGCAAACAAGGGGGTAAATTGGGAGGGAAGAGCGAGCATTGCCGTGATACCGGCTGCCCATTTCATAAAGTCACGACGCTCTATGCCCCGCGCTTCTAACATTTGTTCTACAGACTCTTCTTTCACGGAAGGCAACTCAGACAACGACCGTACACGATCTTTTGCTTTTGCATAGAGCGCATCAAAACTATTCATCATGACTCCTTTATATGGTGTTAGTAAAAAAGTATATCATATTTATATAACAAAATCATAACTATAATTTAAGACTATAATTGTCTGATTTGGGCTGCGTGATACAACCTACCTACTATTAAAACCACCCTTTAAGCATCAAGTACCAATACATCGGTTTTAACTGATACAGATCAAATGCCCACCACATCCAGCGTGGCTTGGCTGGATCTAAAAAAGGCAGGGTCGGCGCTAAACCGTTATAGTTAAATTCTGCCATGATGATTTCACCGTAACCTGCTTTAAGCGGACAGACTGTGTATCCGTCAAATTTTTCTGTAAGAGGTTTATTTTCAAGCTGTGCTACGAGGTTGGCAACAACGATAGGAGCATGATGTCTTGCGGACCCGCCTGTTTTTCCCATAGGAATACCACACACATCCCCGATACCAAATACATTTTTATATCTTCTGTGCTGTAAAGATATATCATCGACTTCAAGCCAGCCTTTTGCTGAACCTTTTTGCCATCCCAGTGCAGAATCGACCAAAGCTTGAGGGGGACTCATTGGCGGTACGATGTGTATAAAGTCATATTGCAACTCTACCAGTCTTTTATCTTCCGTGATCTCATACTCTTCAAGATCTTCATCGTACTCACCTTTGATTTCGTAAATCTCCTCAAATGTCGCTACTTTTTTGTTGACATCGATTGCTACAAGGTTGTGGCTATATTTATTGGTGATGCTGTCGTATCTTTTTTGTACTTCCATCAGCGAATCGTGGATTTCAGGCAGACTGAACAGTTTTTTGGTCGGTGTTGCATAAATGTACTCAGCACTCAATCCCTCTTCTTTGAGATGATCCGCACTCAGATAGAGTATCTTTTGTGGCGCACCGCCACACTTGACGGGTGTAGCAGGTTGCGTGTAGATAGCTACGGGTTTTTTGCCTGATGCCGCAGCATTTTTAAGTGCACCAAACCATTCCCATGTCAGTGTACCCCCCTCTGCCGTACCTTTTTCCAAATCACTCAAGTACACACTGGAGATGCCGTTTTTACCGATATCTTCTTTACTCAACCCTTTGATCCACTCATAATGATAGACGATACCCGTAGCTACCACCATATAGTCATACGGCACTTCTTCACCGGCGCGCGTGGTTACCTTGTTGTTATCCGGATCAAAGGATGCGACTTCATCTTTTATCCAGTGGACATCATCGGCAATAAAGTCTTTATTGTCTTTGACGATATCATCAAACTCATACAATCCTGCTGCCATAAAAATTTGCCCTGGCTGATACAAGTGTTTTTCATTGGGAGCGATGATGGTGATGGATGCATTGGGCAGTGCTCTACGCAGTCTTGCCAACGCCATGATACCCCCTGCTCCGGCACCTACAACTAAAACCTTTACTGCCTGCTCACTGCTTGTCTTAGTGCTTTCCTCTGCCTGCAACGAAGGGCTCATACCCATCATAGTCGCTGCACCACCAACGCCTATCATCTTAAGTGCGGTTCTTCTGCTCATACCCTCTTGGGTTTGTGCTTCCAATGCTTCTATCACTGCATTGCTGTGCGGTATTTTTTTCTCTTTCATGCTTCCATCCTTTATAATGTATGGTTAATTATAGATTAAAAAAAATTTATCAAAACTGAAAGAAGAATGTCTTGGACTTATATCGTCAAATATTGCAGTTTAACTCAATCAATACATCGTCATTTTGCCCTAAATAGCGGGTTTTCAGACTAAAATACTCTTAAAAATAGAGCCATTAGCCCTCTTGTGTTATAATACTTTATACAAAAAACAAGGTTGTACTACCGTGGAAACCCCAGACATCAAAACACAAAAATTTATCTTAAAACTCTTTCCTGAGATCATGGTCAAAGGATCATCTGCAAAAAGACAAATGGTAGGTCAACTCTACAACAATCTGCTAAAACTACTTGCCCGTTACAGTACAGAGATAAGAGTCAAAAAATTTTCTGATAAAATTGAAGTCGTCACACCTCTTGATTTTCTTAGCGAAGTCCGCCAAACCCTTCTTGATACCCCCGGCATAGAACAGGTACTTGAAGCCTTGCAGTTTGATGGCATGGAAACACTCGATGACATCAAAGTAAAAGTGCATGAGATCATGACCCACACCATAACCGATAAGACTTTTGTAGTTCGTGCAAAGCGTACCGGCAATCATCCTTTTACTTCACTGCAGATCGAACAAACCGTCGGTGGCTATATGCTGGATCACGGTAAAGCCAAAGGCGTGGATCTTCATCACCCGGAAGTGACCATACGCATCGAACTCATTCACAATCAGCTCAACATCATCACCCTCAAGCACGCTGGACTCAGCGGGTTTCCTTTGGGTACTCAAGGAGACATCCTCTCTTTGATGTCCGGTGGATTTGACTCTACAGTAGCTTCCTATCTGACGATAAAAAGAGGCATCAAAACACACTTTCTCTTTTTTAACCTAGGCGGCATTGCCCATGAGATCGGTGTGAAGCAGGTCGCCTTTTATCTGTGGAACAAATTTGCTGCTTCGCACCGCGTCACTTTTACCTCTGTGCCGTTTGATGCGGTCATTGAAGAGATATTTCGTTCTACTCATGAAAGCTATATGGGTGTAACACTCAAGAGATTGATGCTAATGGCGGCTGAAAAAATCGCCGATGAGATGCAGATCGATGCCCTGCTAACAGGTGAAAGTGTGGCACAGGTCTCATCCCAAACCTTGCGCAATCTTGCTCTCATCGACCAAGCGACACACAAACTGGTGTTACGTCCGCTTGCAACGATGAATAAACCTGAGATCATCGATATAGCCAACCGTATAGGCACACGCCGTTTTGCTGAAAATATGCCAGAGTATTGCGGAGTTATCTCCAAAAATCCCATCACCCACGGCTCCTACAAACGTATGGAGGAAGAGGCAAGACGATTTGACTACACCGTGCTAGACAAGGCTGTATCTGATGCTGTCAAAATCTATGTGCATGATATCATCGAAGATGTAAGTAGCCACGCACCCATTGAAGTCATACACGACCTTGGTTCAAAAGAGTATGTGGTCATCGATATACGCACGGAAGAAGCGTGTATCGAAGTACCGTGCAAAATCATCAAAATCCCTTTTCACCAACTCAAAACGCAATTTCAAAAACTTCCCCAGGACAAAGAGTACCTTTTATACTGTGAAAAAGGCATTATGTCTCAGCTGCATGCCCAGTACCTCAGAGATGCACACAACGCCCAAAATGTAAAAGTTTACAGACCCCTATAAAGGCAGACAGATGTTTAAAAAAATAGCCATCATTTTCTTTTTATTTTCTGCTTCACTACTGTTTGCATCTGATACTTTGGATGATTTTATCATTAAGCAGAGTGAAGTAGAAAGTTTGCTGCTAGACAGCAACCTTACGCTTGATGAAAAAGTGCTAATCAAAAAAGAACAAGAAAGTAGCTATGATAAGTTTTTTATCGGCTACGTTGCCAATGATGACGAACATCTTGAATCACGAAATCCCTACACTGCTCTCATTAACAGACTCAAACTGAGTTTAAATAGTAATAAATATCAAAACAATAAAACGGCTTCATATCGTGATGAAGTCCTTCTAAAAAGTCTTTATACCCGTATGATGCTCAGAGAGATACTGCATGAAACCCTTCAAGCAACCAAGGGAACCTCTCGTGCATTTTTTAAAGAAAAAGTAAATGACATACTCAACGCACACTTAGCCAAATATCAGCCCATAGAGACAAAAAAGTATCTCTCTTTTATATCAGAACAAAACAGTTCAAGTCCCATTGCCGATGCCCTGCTCAAAGCGCTAAAGTCACAGGAATATCTTGAAAATGTGGTCAATACCTTTAGCTCCTCTTTGGTATCGAACAGTTCCAATATCTATATCACCTCGCGTATCTCTGGTTCCAAGTTTTTACATCTGCTCAACAGGTTCAACACCACATCTTTTGGATTGGAGGCAAACCGCTATCTCTCCATGTTGGGTCTCAATGTAGCCAAGCTTGTTTTGATCGCATCGGTTATCACATTTATCTTTCTTATCAACCGTATTTTGGGCTTCATTATCAACCGTATTTTGCTCCATTTTAAGATCAGACAGGAAGATATTGACTACATCAATTCGCACATTACCAATCTCTTTAATGTCATTACTTCTATCCTGATCATCCACATCATCCTCATCGCAACGATGGATATAAGTTCTAAAGGCTTCAATATCAACACACTCTTTAGTATCGTCTATGTTGTACTTGTCTCTATGCTTTTTTACCGCCTTGGCAATACTGTGATTGCTATGAGAACTGAGCAGATCAAGAAGAGTAAAGTGCTTAAAAATGAGGTGGTAAACCTAGTCGTAAAAGTACATAATACCTTGATTATACTCCTTGCACTCATTGTGATACTTCGTATTTTCGGTGTTGATTTAACTGCTTTGCTTTCGGGTCTTGGTATCGCAGGGGCAGCGGTGGCATTTGCAGCCAAAGACAGTATTGCCAACATCTTTGGCTCGATCTCCATTCTAGCTGGAGAAGTATTTGAGCAAGGCGATTGGATAGAGACCAAAGAAGTTAACGGCACCGTGGTCGAGATAGGACTTCGCGCTACTACCATACGCACCTTCGATAACGCACTCATCTCCATCCCAAACTCTGAACTGGCAAACTTCTCTGTCAAAAACTGGAGCAGAAGAAGCATCGGACGCATGATAAAAATGAACATTGGCGTTACCTACCAATCCAACTTTGATCATATCCGCAGCGCCATTTCACAGATACGCACTATGCTCAAAACACACCCCGATGTTGCCAATCAAGACACAAAGTACCACAACAGTTATAGAGAATCCAGACTGGTCTCTGTGGAAGATTTTAAAGGGGTCAAACGCAGTACTTTAGTTTATATGGATGCCTTTGAAGATTCCAGCATCACCATATTCATTGAGTGTTTCAGCCGTTCCGTTGACCGGGAAGATTGGCTCAAAACAAAAGAAGACATCCTCTTTAAAATAGCCGATATTCTTGCTAAAAACAATCTCGAGTTTGCTTATCCTTCACTGTCAGTTTATAATCCAGATAAGAAAACTACACCATCTACATAAAGCCCGCCCCAAACCTTTAAAGTGTATAATAAAAGCTGACTGTTTACCGAATGCACGTGTTTTTATGCCAAATCGTACTTTTAGGCTTGACCCGCGTGCATTTTTGTGCTATAAGTTAAATGAGACTAAATTTATCCGAATAAGGATAATGCATCATAAAAAGGATTTTATATGGCAAACGA
>JAABRH010000037.1 GCA_011391015.1 Sulfurovum sp. | reverse complement strand
AGGCATGCTCATTTTTAAGGGGCTTAAAAATATGGATCTTGAGTTTTCTTTGCTCAATAAGTATTTGATTATGGCAATGGTCTGTGCTATCGTTTGGATGGCAACCTATATCTTTGCTAAAACACAAAAAAGCAAATCTCTTTCCCAATCCACCTTTGTTCTGTTTAGTTGGCTTCAGGTCTTTACCGCTTCTGGATTTGCTTTTAGTCACGGTTCAAACGACATCGCCAATGCAGTAGGTCCTTTTGCTGCCATTTTGGATGTTATCAGCACAGGAGCAATCGGGAGCAGTTCACCGGTTCCGCCTATGGTTATGTTGGCGTTTGGTGTTGCACTCATAGCAGGATTGTGGTTTATCGGAAAAGAGGTGATCGCGACAGTCGGTACGCATCTGACCAAGCTGCATCCTGCCTCAGGCTTTTCTGCCGAGTTGGCAGCAGCGGCCGTGGTGCTGTTTGCTTCGACTTTTGGAATACCTGTGTCAAGTACGCATATTCTTATCGGTGCGGTTTTAGGAATCGGGCTGGTCAATCATCAGGCTAACTGGGGGTTGATGAAACCTATTATACTGGCTTGGGTCATTACTATCCCGGCTGCTGCTATTCTTAGTGCCATCACCTTTATGGTTCTGAATCAAATTTTTTAACTTTCCTCATCTCTGCAGCATAGGCAGGGATGAGGAAATGGGAGAGTGATTTCTTTTACGCCACGCAATCAAAGCGATCAAGATTCATCACTTTACTCCAAGCGGCGATAAAATCATGTACAAAACGTTCTTGGCCATCAGCACTGCCGTAGACTTCTGCCAAAGCACGTAACTCTGAGTTTGAACCAAAGATGAGATCTATGCGTGTAGCCGTATATTGGAGTTCGCCACTGGTACGGTTGCTTCCTTCGTAAATGCCATCTTCTGATGCACTTGCTTTCCAAACCGTGTTCATGCTGAGCAGGTTTGTAAAAAAATCATTGCTCAGTGTCTCTATTCTATCGGTAAATATCCCATGTTTACAATCAGCAACATTGGCACCCAATACACGCAGTCCACCGATAAGCACTGTCATTTGGGGTGCAGTAAGACTCAAGAGTTGTGCTTTATCCACCAAAAGTTCTTCAGCAGAAATATTGTATGTGGTTTTTTGCCAATTGCGAAAACTGTCGGCTATAGGTTCAAGTACGGCAAAAGAGACGGGATCGGTTTGTTCTTGGGTTGCATCCATACGCCCAGGAGTAAAAGGAACACTCACCTCATAGCCTGCATTTTTCGCTGCTTGTTCCACACCCGCGCATCCGCCCAAAACAATAAGGTCTGCCAGTGATACACGTTTGTCTCCAGGTTGTCGTTCATTAAAATCCTCTTGGATGGACTCCAAAACGGTCAGTACTTTTTGGAGTTCTTGGGGCTGGTTTACCTCCCAATCTTTTTGCGGACTTAAACGGATGCGCGCACCGTTGGCACCGCCGCGTTTGTCTGTTGCACGAAAGGTTGAAGCAGACGCCCATGCCGTGCGGACCAATTGACTCACGCGCAGACCGGATTGAAGCAGTGCATCTTTGAGTGAATCGATGTCATTGTCGTTGATGAGCATGTGATCGAGCGCGGGGATGGGGTCTTGCCAGATGAGCTCTTCCTGCGGTACTTCAGGGCCAAGATAGCGTGAACGCGGTCCGAGGTCACGATGGGTGAGTTTAAACCATGCTTTTGCAAAAGCTTCTTGAAACGCATCGGGATTTTCATAAAAATGTCTGGCGATCTTCTCATATGCCGGGTCAAATCGCAAAGACAAATCAGTCGTGAGCATGGTCGGTGCATGGCGCTTGGAGGGGTCATGCGCATCGGGGATGCTTCCCACACCCGCGCCGTTTTTGGGTGTCCACTGATACGCACCAGCAGGACTTTTTACCAGTTCCCAGTCATAGCCAAAAAGATTCCACAAAAAGTTGCTGCTCCACTTGGTAGGAGTAGAGGTCCATGTCACTTCTAGTCCGCTGCTGATGGTGTCTGCACCTTTGCCTGTACCAAAACTGCTTTTCCAGCCAAAACCCTGTTCTTCGATGCCTGCAGCTTCAGGTTCAGGACCTACATGTTTGGCATCACCTGCGCCATGAGACTTGCCAAAGGTATGTCCTCCTGCTATCAAAGCAACAGTCTCTTCGTCATTCATCGCCATACGTGCAAAGGTCTCTCTGATGTCTTTGGCAGCTTCCAAGGGGTCAGGTACACCGTTAGGTCCTTCGGGATTGACATAGATAAGCCCCATTTGTACGGCTGCAAGAGGGTTTTCCAGTGTTTCCCTTCCGCCTTTGTAGCGGGTATCTTCGAGCCATGTTTTCTCTTTACCCCAGTAGATATCTTTTTCGCTCTCCCAGATATCTTCACGTCCGCCTGCAAACCCAAAAGTTTTAAATCCCATTGATTCAAGTGCGACATTGCCAGCTAGTATCATCAAATCTGCCCATGAGATGCTTTGCCCGTACTTTTGTTTGACCGGCCAGATCAGTCGGCGCGCTTTATCGAGATTGACATTGTCCGGCCAGCTGTTGAGTGGTGCAAAACGCTGATTTCCATTGCCGCCGCCGCCTCGCCCGTCACCCGTTCGATACGTTCCCGCACTGTGCCACGCCATACGGATAAAAAAAGGACCATAATGTCCAAAATCAGCCGGCCACCACTCCTGGGAGTCTGTCATGACGGCAATAAGGTCTTTTTTGACTGCCCCAAGATCAAGTGTAGAAAAGGCTTTGGCGTAGTTAAAGTCGCTGCCTAAAGGGTTTGAGCGTTCTGAGTGTTGATGTAAGAGATCGAGTTTTAGTTGATTGGGCCACCACTCTTGGTTGGATGTGCCACTACTTGAAGTGTGTTGTGTAGGTGTATTTGTGTCAAACATGCTATCCTCTTTTTTATCCAATAATGCGAAAAACCTCGTCATTCATGGTGAGGATGTAAGCATTACGGCTTTAGCCGTAGATTGTTAACTTGGTGTCTCTTGTTGCTCAATATACTGTTTAATAATTTCTAATGGCGCTCCGCCACAACTTCCTGCAAAGTAACTAGGAGACCAAAGAGCATCACCCCAAAGCTTCTCTTTCACGCTTTTAAACTTTTGTTTTCTAACCTGTCTGCTTGAAACTCCTTTAAGCGAGTTGACAAGCTTGGAAATAGATACTTTGGGTGGGTAGTTGATCAATAAGTGCACATGGTCACTTTCTCCATCAAATTCTACCAGTTCCGCCTCAAAGTCTTTACAAACTTTAGAGAAGATTGGTTGCATAAAATCAATCACCTCTTTCGTAAATGCCTTTCGTCTGTATTTTGTTACAAATACCAAATGTATGTGTATTAAAAATACACAGTGTCTTCCGTGTCTAATATCGTTATACTTTTCCATAGACCAATTATACTATTTAAAAATAAAAATGCTATAATACTCCTATGACAAAAGAAAAAATCGTTAATTTTGGTTACAAATACAGACTGTATCCAACCAAAGACCAACACCAAATACTAGACCATCAAATGTTCATCTACAATCAAGCCTACAACATTTGTCACAATCTTTGGTATAAAGAGAATAATAAAAACAAAGATTTACCAAAAGAACTAAAAAAATATAGAAGTGCCGTAAGTTATGACACGGTAGTCAAAAGAGCTTTAAAATTCAGAAAATTATCTTTTTCAACCGTTGTAACGCAACAGGCTAGAATCAACTTTTTAAAAGCAGTAAAGAGGGCTTTTAGTAAAGATACGGTTTCTAAAAGATTAAAAGCCATCGAGTCAGCTCAGACACCAAAAGAGAAAGCTAAAGCGTATAGTCTGGGAATGCCAACCTTTAAAAGCAGTCGTGACGTATTTCAATCTTTTAATTGGAACAATCAAGGGTGTCACATTAATAAATCGCCATTGAATAAAAGATTTGGCATATTAAGACTTTTAAAAACAAACTTCAAATTTAGATATCACAGAGAGTTACCAGAAAATCACAAGCTCTCATCGATCACAATAAGTAAAGATAGCACGGGATACTTTGTGTCATTTGGAATTGAGTTTACGAAACAAATAGATTTAGCAGTGTCAAGTGAAAATATTGATATTTCTAAGTCTATCGGTATAGACTTGAATGCGTACACCATTGCCGTATCCAACAATGTTGATTTCATAGCACAGCAAAACATCTCGCCCGTATCAATGGGGCATCTTATAGACAACGGAGCGACAAACAGAAAAGGCTTAAAATATAAAACCAGTTCACTTGTATTGCTCAGAAAACAGTCAAGAAGAGTTCTAAAAGAACTTGAAAACTCCAAGAAAAACAAAACCAAATTCAAATTAGGAAGCAACCACAGAAAAACACAATCAAAGATCAACCGTCTCACAAAGAAGATAGCAAATCAAAAAAATGATCTGTACCACAAAATATCTACTGCGCTTACAAATACGTTTGACCTGATAGCAGTTGAAGATCTAAAGACTAAAAATATGTCAAAAAGTTCCAAAGGAAATGAAATAGTTCACGGTAAAAAAGTGAAACAAAAATCAGGACTCAACAGAACCATCTTAAATGCTTCATTCTATCAGTTCGTATCAATGATACACTACAAACAAACCATGCTTAATGACAAACTATTTGTAAAAGTAAATCCGCAATACACTTCACAAGAGTGTTCACAATGCGGAAACATAGATAAAGCCAATCGTCCAAAACAGGATAAGTTTCAATGCACCGCTTGTGGATTTGAAACAAATCCTGACATTCAGGCAAGTAAAACTATCTTAAAAAGAGGATTACAGTCGTTTGGGCTAGGAACTAGCCTTGTGGACTCAAAACACAAAGCCTTTCGCTCAACTTCGTTGGAAGTTGCTAGTTAGGAAGCCTCTTCCTTTAGGGAGAGGTGAGTTCACTTAAGAATCTTTAAAGAATCATTTACTATAATCCAATCATTGACCGACGGTCAGTCAAAAAAAGGAATACAGTGGCAATCGTAGTAAACAAAGAGGAAAAAAGAAGAAATATAGCACTCTCTTGCAGGGAACTGCTGCTTGAGTACGGTATCAATTCGCTGACCATTTCACACATCGCGCAAACTGCGGGCGTGGGAAAAGGGACGATTTATGAGTATTTTGACAACAAAGAAGATATTGTTTTTGAAATCATCACAACATTCATCGCCGACCATGAGAAAAAACTTTTGGAGCGCATCGAAACATCACATTCAACAAGGCAAAAGCTCTTTCATTTTTTCAATATGCTGTTTGAGGATGAGATCGCCAAAAAACATCTAAAGGTCTATAAAGAGTTTCTTGCCATCTCTTTGATGAATGAATCCCAAGAGATGCTGCACTTTAGTGCGCAGTGCAGAGAGCGGTTTATGGTGATACTGGGCGGTATTGTGGAGGCAGCAAAAGCTTCAGGTGAGATAGAAGTATCTGCACCCATTTGCGTCAGTTCATTTGCCGTGTTTGCAACTGGGCTGGTAGTCGATTCACGGCTTGCCGATTACGATGTTCAAAATGAAATCAATCTGTTTTTAGATATGTTACTTACAACGAATAAAAAAGGGGAGTAGATGAAGATACTATGGGGTGTGTTAGTGCCATTGTTTGCGTTTTCGCAGAGTTACGGGCTTAAAACCTTGATAGAGAATGCCAACAGTAAAAATGGGCTGATTGAAGCCAAAGCAATTTCTGTCAAGGCGGCCAAAGAGGGTGTCGGTGCGGCACAAAGTGCTTACTGGCCGACCGTGGATGTAGGGGCAAATGGCACTCAGGCATCCCCGACCAATATCGTATCACCGGGTCAAACACTGACAGGTTTTGCTACTGCAAATCTCAATCTGTATGACGGAGGCAGGAAGAGTGCAATTTTGGGCGAAAAGCAGTTTGAGTACACAGCAGCTTTATTTGAAAAAAGTGCGTTTGAAAAAAGTATCGCGCTTGAAATCGTCCGCCACTACTACACGATACAGACCCAAAAAGCCATACTTGCAGCACTGCAGGAGCGCTCAGGTGAACTCAAAGCACAGATAGAACGTGTAGAAAAGTTTCAAGTTGCAGGACTCTCCACCCAAGAAGAGGTGTATAAACTTCAAGCAGTCTATGATGCAAATGATTTTACGATGGCAAAAACGAAGTTGGCACTTGAGGCAAGTGAACAAAATCTGAAACTTCTTACTGGTTTACCGGTCAATAGTTTGCAAAAAAACACTTTTATAGAGCCCAAAAATGTTCAGTTTGAGACCTTGGAGACCATTAGGGCTCTTGAAGCCAAGGCAGGCGCCGTGGGTGAGGCTTCCAGAGCCATCAAATCAGGCTATGGACCGCATATCGATCTTTCAGACACCTACCATCAGTCAAAGTTTGACGATACGGTGAATATGGCAGGATTTGGCGGTGATTCCATCTTGCTCGATCATCAAAATGAGTTGACACTTTCAGTGGGGATGAGACTCTTTGATGCGGGAAAAATCTCCCAAGAGAGCGAAGCGGTTCGGTATCAGAAGTTGTCACTTTTGTCTGAGATTGACTATGCCAAAAAAGAGCAAAAAATGAATTTTTCACTTTCCAAAAAGAGTTTGGAGACCACCCGTACACAGCTCAAAAGTGCACAGAGCGAACTTCAGGCTGCTAACAGTACGTACAGTGTATTGAAGCAGAAGTTTGAAGTCGGGCTGGCGGACAACATCGCGTTTTTGGATGCACTGGCACAAAAAACACTGGCACAGGCACGGTATCAAGAGACGCTTTATACGTACGAGATCAATAAGTCAATTTATTATTATTATGCAGGCAAAAGCCCGAAGGAGTTTATACGATGAAAAAAATAATCTGGAGTGTAGTTGGTTTGGTACTGAGTTTACAGGCAGGTGAAGTGTATGCCACCTTTACAGTCGAGGCTCAAAAGAGTGCACAATTGGCATTTAATGCCAGTGGTATCGTCGATAAGGTGCAAATTGACATCGGAAGTGTTGTAAAAGAAAATGAGATTTTGGCTACATTGGAAAGTAATGATATCAATGCCAGTTTACAGATGGCCCGAACAGTGTATAAATATGCTAAAAAAGATTTTGAACGACAACTCAAAGTGAAACATCTAGTAGATCAGGAAAGCTTGGATCAGTATGCCAGCAAGTATGAAAGTGCTAAAGACCAAGTGATTTACCAGCAGGCACTCTTTGATAAGACGGTTTTAAAAGCTCCCTTTGACGGTATTGTTTTTTGGAAAGAACTTGAAGTGGGTGACACAGTGAGCGGAGCGATGATTAGAACCGTATTGAAGGTTCAAAGTCTGCATGCACGTAAACTGATACTCTCTTTTGATCAAAAATACTGGAAAGAGATCAAAGAAGGCGATACGTTTACCTATAAACTCGATGGTGATAGCAGACAGTATGAGGGCAAGATCATTAAAGTGTATCCGTCTGCAGATGCCAATAATAGAAAGATGCAAGCTGAAGTACATGCCAAAGATTTGCCTGTGGGACTCTTTGGTGACGGTATGATTACAACGCAAATGAAGTAGGTTTAGATGTATAAATTAGCGATAAACAGACCTATTACGACCTTAATGTATGTGGTGACGTTGGTAATCTTTGGACTGATGAGTTTCAAGTCTATGCCTTCAGCACTTTTTCCCAATGTGGATTTTCCTATTGTCACGGTTCAGACAGTCTATCCAGGCGCGGAAGCTTCAACGGTGGAGTCAGAGGTTACGGACAAGATAGAAGAGGCGATTTCCCGTATTGGTGGAGTAGATTCGGTTATTTCAACCAGTTCTGAGGGCGTGAGCGTCATTATGGTAAAGTTCTTTTTGGAACGAAACATCGATGAAGCGACCAACGATGTTCGTGACAAAGTCTCAGCGGTTGTCTTGTCAAAAGATGTCAAAACACCTTTGGTCAGTAAGCTAGACATCGGTGGGGCTTCAGTGATCAATGTGTTTTTGACGGCAAAAAATGACACGATTCAAAATCTTATGCTCTTTGCCGATGAAAAAGCCAAGCCAAAATTACAAAAAATAAACGGTGTTGGTGCGATAAACATCATCGGATATAAAGACAGAGAGATCAAGATCTATCCTGATCCCAATCTGCTCAATAAATTTGGTATCACGGTGAGCGAACTCAATCAAATCGTTGCCAATGAAAACTCAAAAATAGGGGGCGGAAAACTCATATCTTCAACCAAAGAGTTTACCCTTAAAACCAAATCAGATGCCTTGAGCATAGAAGAACTGCAAAACATCAGAATAAAAGATGAAATCAGGCTCAAAGATATCGCAAAAGTAGAAGACTCGCTTAGTGATGCCAAAAGTTACGCCTCTTACAATGGGGTAGAAGGCGTAATGCTTGAAGTCCAAAAAATTTCAGGCACCAACACGATTGATATTGTGAAAAAAGTAAAAGAGGTTTTGCCTGAACTTGAGAGTATGGCAGGTGACAAATATGGTGTTATGAGTCTGAACGACACCTCACCTTTTATTATCTCTTCTTTAGAGCATGTGAAGTTTGACCTTATTTACGGTTCGATTTTGGCTGTATTGATTATCTTTGTATTTTTAAGAAACCTGACCATTACTTTTGTGTCGGCATTATCCATACCGGCTTCCATCTTCGGAACCTTTGCTCTCATGGATTATATGGGGTTTGAACTCAACAAAATGACGCTGATTGGTCTTACCTTGGCGATCGGGATTATTATTGATGATGCCATTGTTGTCATTGAAAATATCTACAAAAAGCTAGAAGAGGGGATGGGAAAATTTGAAGCTGCCGTTTCAGGGACAAAAGAGATGGCATTTACCATTTTGGCTATCTCTGCGATGCTTTTGGCAGTGTTTGTCCCTGTGTCATTCATGAGCGGTATCGTGGGTAAATTTTTTGAAAGTTTTGCGATGACGGTTGGGTTTGCGGTTATCATCTCTTACTCTGTGGCACTGAGTTTTATACCCAGTTTGAGTGCAAGGGTGTTACATAAAAAAGAGAGTAGATTTTATACCATCACGGAACCCATTTTTAAGCGTATGGAAAAGGTATATGAGCGAGCATTAAAGTGGGTACTTAAGTATAAGAAACTTACCTTGTTGATGGTTCTTTTCGGTTTCTTTGCTTCACTCAGTCTTTTTCCTAAAATCGGTATGGATTTTATCCCCAAAGAAGATAAAGCCGAGTTTGAGATAGCCTTAAAAGCCAATCCGAGTGTCTCTTTGGAGGAGATGATCAGAAAATCCAAAGCGGTAGAGGATGTGGTGCGTAAAAACAAAGATGTACTCTATACTACCTTGAGTATCGGCTCTAATGCCGCCGGAGAAAAACACAAAGCGGTGATTTACGTCAAGCTTTCCGATAGAAAAGAGAGATCACTTAACCAAGAACGTATCGTTCAAAATTTCAGGCAAGAGTTGGAACCTTTTAAAAAAGAGTTGTTTATCACGGCTGCAGCCATACCAAACATCAAAGGTACGGGTGTCTCTGTGCCCTATCAGATCGTCTTAAAGTCTGATTCTTTTGAGGACTTAAAGGTGGCAACACAAAAATTGACCGATCATTTGAAACAGAAAAAAGGTTTTGTGGATGTTGATACAAATCTCGATGACGGAAAACCTCAAATCGACATCAATATCTTAAGAGCCAATGCAAACAAACTGGGCATTTCAGCCTCACAAATCGCCTCTGCGATAGCCACTGCATTCTCAAGTGATTTGGAGATATCTTATTTTGAAGAGAATGGAAAGCAGTACAATATAACGCTCAGATTCAATGACGCCAATAGAGTATCGATCGAAGATATCAAGAAGATTCAGCTTCGTACAGCAACCGGAGAGCTGGTCTATCTGGATGGCTTGGTCTCTTTCTCAAAGAGTACGGCACTTGCTACTATTAACCACTTTGACAGACAAAGACAGGTGATAGTGTATGCCGATTTGTTTGGTCTGGATTTGGGTGGGGCTGTTGCCTACACCAAAGAATCAATCGATACACTTATGCCTCCAGGTGTGACCTATCGCTTTACGGGATTTGCCGAAGAGATGGTCAAAACAGGTCAGGCTTTTGGTGCAGCACTGGGGCTTTCGGTGATCTTGATGTTTATTATTTTGGCGATCTTGTATGAGTCACTGATACAGCCTGTTATCATCATGATGGCGCTTCCTTTGAGTATTATCGGCGTGATGCTGGCTTTGTTTATGAGCGGACAACAGTTCAGTCTTTTTGTTATGATCGGTTTTATGCTTCTTATGGGTATGGTTGGCAAAAATGCCGTTTTGCTGGTGGATTTTGCCAATGCAGCCATGAGTGAAGGCAAAAATGCCGATGAAGCGCTTATCGAAGCAGGTGAAAAAAGACTCAGACCGATTCTGATGACGACCATCGCGATGATATTTGCGATGTTGCCGCTTGCTTTTGCCACAGGGCTGGGCAGTGAGACCAATTCACCTATGGCAGTCTCCATTATTGGGGGACTTTTAAGCTCTATGGTATTGACCTTGCTTGTAGTGCCTGTGATGTACAGACTGATTAATCCGGTTGACAGATGGTTGAGAAAGTATTATGAAAACGGAAAAGCAGAGTAGATAGTTTGTCGTGAAAAGCATCAATAAAAATGTAGTCATGTTGGGCTGGGTGAGTTTCTTCACCGATATGGCATCTGCAATGATTAGTCCTATTTTGCCTATTTTTGTGGTGTTGATTTTGCATGAGGGGATGGACAAACTGGGTATTATCGTTGCGATATCTACTTTTGTTTCTTATGCCTTGCGTTTGTTTTCAGGTTATATCTCTGACAGATATGGCATTGTCAAGCCTCTTGTAATGGGAGGATATGTACTATCGGCTTTAAGTAAGCCTTTGATAGGGTTGACACACGGATATCAAAGCATTGCCGGGCTGCAGGCACTCGAGAGGTTAGGAAAAGGGCTACGTTCTGCGCCTAAAGATCTTATGATTTCTTTGTACAGCAAAGAGAATGCTTCAGGAAAAACCTTCGGCTTTCATAAGACGATGGATATCGCCGGGGAACTGAGTGGCGCGCTGATCCTTTTTGGACTCTTGTGGTTCTTCGGACAGAATGAAGCTGTGATACGAAATATTTTTTATGCGACCATCATTCCTGGTGTGGCAGGACTTGTCATTATTGTGTTTTTTGTACAGGATACACCCAGACCAAAGACAGATATTACACAATCATTCTCATTGACTCCAAATGATAAAAAAACCATCGTATCGTTATTCTTTTATTTTGTATTTTTACTTTTTGCTTTTAGTACAGCTTTTTTTACTATACAGGCCAAAAGTGTGGGCATGGCGACAGCCGTCATTCCTTTGCTTTTTGTTTTATCTGCAGGCGTTCAGACATTAAGCAGTTATTTTTTCGGAATACTCATAGACAAATTTGGAGTGAAGCAGATTTTGGCATTTGCCTATGTCTGCGGGGCGGCTTCACAGGGACTTCTCTATCTTCAAAGTCCTATATATACCTGGATAGCCTATGTATTTTTTGGACTTTTTACAGTCGCTTCACTGAATGCAAACCGCGCATACATTTCACAAAATGCAGACAATAAGGGTTCAGTCTATGGAGTGTTTTATGCGGGCGTAGCACTCTTTGGTGCCTTAGGTGCATATATCAGCGGCCTTATATGGGAATACTTTAGTATGCACCTCGCATTGCAGTTCTCGTTTTTGGGTACACTGAGTTTGTCCGTACTGTTTGTGCTTGCGAGGATCAGGCATGAGAATTAAGATATCTGGGTTTCTCAAAAAGTTGTCTTGACAAATGGTGGCAGTATAGAGTTAATGAATTTACGATAAAATCATACACCTTGAATAGAAGACAACTAAGGAAAACTATGCGTCATAAATTAGAAATTATTATGGGAAGAATGGGGGCATATATCGCTAACAATCCTTTAAAAGTGATTGTAGGTATTGTACTACTTTTAGTGTTTCCCATCTTCCATGTGCCGCAGATAAAGATGGATGCCTCTACTGAGGGATTTCTGAATGAAAACGACCCTGTTTTACTCGAATATCATGCCTTTAGAGAGCAGTTTGGGCGAGATGAACGTATCATTATAGGGCTTAAAAGCGATACCATTTTTACGTTGGATTTTCTGAAGATGCTCCGAAATTTGCATGAAGATTTAGAGAGTAATTTACCGTATTTATCCGAAATTAACTCCTTATACAATGCACGATATACCAGAGGTGAGGGCGACAAGCTTTTGACTGAGAATCTACTTGCGCATTTTCCTCAGACACAACAGCAGGTTGAGGTGATCAAAAAACGGGCAATGGAATCCCACTTTTATAAAGACCTCTTTCTCAGCTCTGATGGAAAGATGACAGCTATCCTTCTTGAGACGGATGCTTTTTCACATGAAGGTGAAACTAACACCTCAGGTAACCCGTCTTTGGAACAGAATCAAACCAAAAGCAGTAAAACATTTTTAAGTGATGCAGAAAACGCAGCATTCATTGAAGCCCTCAAGCAGATTGTAGGCAGTTATAAGCAAGAAGGACTAGAGATCTATATCGCGGGTTCACCTTTACTTACAGATGCCTTCACATCGCAGATGCATATAGAGATGTTACAGTCTATGTATCTATTCTTTGCAGTAAGCCTCATAGCGTTATTTGTATTCCTGAGGCGAGTGAGTGCAGTCGTCATTGTTTTGGTTGTCAGCATACTTTCAATACTTGCCACAGTCGGTACTATGGCGTGGGCGGGTATTTCACTCATAGATGCTATGCAAATCGTACCATTTGTCATTGTGGTTGCAGTTATGAGCGCATCTGTTCATCTGCTTACTTCTTTTTTTGATACATTCAATGCTACAGGCAATAAGCAAGAAGCAGTGATAGGCACACTTACACAATCGGGATCTACGATAGCCATGATTTTACTGATCACGGCTATGGGGATGGCTTTGTTTGCGCGCTCTGATATTCCACAGCTTGCTGAACTTGGCATGTATGCTTCTTTGGGGGTGTCGGTAACTTTGATTTTGACCCTCACACTCTTGCCTGCGCTACTGAGTATCGTTACGCTCAAACCCAAAGAACCATTGAAAGCAGATAAATGGCATCAGCTCATAGATAAAGTTGCCATGATTCCTGTTAAACACTATAAAAGTATTATCATCGCATCTGTGTTAGCAATGATAGTCTCAGTGGCCGCTGCGACGAAACTAGGCATTTCAGATGATCCGCTGACATGGTTTTCTTCTGCAGCGTATGAGCGTGTTTCAACCCAAGAGATCGATGCGGCACTCCATGGATCAGTTAGCATAGAACTGATCGTAGATACCAAAAAAGAGAATGGGTGGAGTGATCTTCGAAGGTTGGAAAATCTCAATCTGTTCACGATGGATTTGGAAAACTATGTCGACGGTGATACCCGTATCGGTAAAGTGGTCTCACTGGCTACGATTATCAAAGAGACAAACAGAGCCTTGCATCAAAATCAGGAAAAATTCTACGTGATTCCTGATGATGCCGAACTTGTAGCACAAGAGTTGCTCTTGTTTGAAAATTCAGGATCAGATGACCTTCAGGATGTAGTTGACAGCCAGTTCTCCAAAACACGTATTACCATTAAACTGCCTTTGATAGATGTTACAGGGATGACGAAGGTACTCCGTTACGTCGAAGAACAAGCCGCTAAAACATTTCCCGATGATGAGATTATCACAACGGGTATGCTGCCGGTGTTGATCACAAAAGTATCTGGTGCAGTGGACGAAGCGGTTTCGAGTTTCATGAATGTCTTTATGGGTATCGCGTTACTGATGATGTTCCTTTTGGGTACATTCCGTTTGGGTCTTAGCGCGATGATACCGATCGGAGTACCTTTTTTATTGGCACTGTTTATGATGTACATTTTAGGTCTTTCTCTGGATATGATGACACTGTTTGTCGCCTTCATCGCTATCGTAGTTTCTTTAGACAATACGATACACTTTATGTACACGTTTAAACGCTACTATAAAGAGAGCCAAGAGAGTATTAAAGCTATTGAACAGACTTTTAATACAGTCGCTAAAGCGATGGTGACAGTAGCGGTTGTACTCTCTTTAGGATTTTATGCATTGATATTCTCAGATCAGAGTAGTGTTGGGCATTTTGGCTTACTAAGTGGCAGTATGTTACTTTTAGCTCTTTTTGCATCTCTTTTGCTGGCACCTGCATGGATGATTCTTGTCAGCAAGCGTGGGTGGATTCGTAAAAATACTGTTGCAGCAAACATAATACAACGATAAGGATACATATGTTTACAGGTTATTTTCTTAAAATCCTCACGGTCCTGTGTGCGGGTACTCTTTCTGCTTTTGGTGCACAAACCGTGTCCCATCCTTTTGAGGTACAGACAGGTATGGTCACCTATGATATCACCAGCGAAGCGGTATTGACACCTGATACGAATTTAAGTATCAAAGGCAATGGCAAGCTGCGCTTCAGCGAGTGGGGTGATACACGAATCGAAGAAGAAGAGAACCTTGTATCAACGACAGGTGCTATTAAAGATCAACAAATAGTCAAACGTTTCAAAAAATATACAAAGGATTCAGTTATCACAGTTGATTATGAAAATGAACAGCTTTTGGAACTTAAAAATGCGACAGATTACTATATGGAGGAGCAAACACGTTTTTTGACACAAAATGGACAAGAGGAAGTTGCAGGTATCCTCTGTGATATCTGGGAAGGTACAGGTATTAAAAAATGTATCCATAAAGGCATTGTACTTAAGTCAGAATCTAAAGTGTTGGATGTACATTACACCAAGATAGCCAACAGTGTCATCTTTGATATCAATGTCTCCAAAGAAGCGTGTGATACACCGGACTTTCCCTTGCAGGAGTTTGCACTGATTGATGATACTCTCGCAACACAAAACGCCCTGCAGCCACAGAAATTTTCGGTCGTATTTAATGATGCGGTGTATGATATCAATGAGAATAACACAACCTATGGTGATAACAATATTACGGATGAAGAGAGAGTCAAGTTTATCAACTATCTGGGACAAAATATTTATAAAAGACAAAAAGAACTTTTGCCTGCCTTGCTGATATCCATCAAAGAGACACGTGAGTGCCTTCAAACCGCAAATGACCCTGTAGCTGCAAATCATTGTATGGAAGGTTTAAGCGCGATTAAAACAAAGCTGGGAGAAGAGGGCGAGAGTTATATCTTGCTTTGGGATGAGAAGAAGAAAAGTGTCTTGCTTGATACGATAGAAGAAGAACTCATCGAGTTGGAATCACGTATAGCGTGCATCAATCGTGCCCTCAATATTACCGATCTCTCTGCATGTATGAAATAGGTTTGGATGAAGTTTTACCGTATCTATATTGAGATTACCAATGTGTGCGGACTCTCTTGCAGTTTTTGTCCAACGAAGTCTCTGCCTACCAAAGAGATGGATCTTGACTTTTTTGAATCTGTAGTCATACAAGCCAAAGACTATACCAAAGAGATAGCCTGTCACGTTGTAGGAGATCCGCTTACGCAGCCAAATCTGAGAGCCTATCTGGATATCTTGCATAAACATGGACTCAGAGCCATGCTGACTACCAGTGGGTATTTTTTAAAAAAACACTCGTATGATACACTGTTTCATCCTTGCGTGAAACAGATCAATATTTCCCTCAACAGCTTCAATAAAAATGACACTTCTT
>JAABRH010000036.1 GCA_011391015.1 Sulfurovum sp. | reverse complement strand
CTATAAAATCCATAGAGACACGTCCGAGTATGGGTAGCCCTTCACTCGTTACATAAGGCTGTGTGGCATCACCCCTGCACCATCCGTCTCCATATCCCAGATCATAGGTTGAGACTACCATCTCTTTTGGTGCTACGAATACGCCGCCATAACCTACCCGTTCACCTACTTTGATGACTCTGCTTGCGACTTTTTTGGCATACAAAGATAACACCGGTTTAAGCTCAACAGTATCAAACACAGAGGGAAATTCATGGTATCCGTAGGCGGCTATGCCGACACGCACAAGGTCTTCATCAAAATGATTGACACGAAGGATGGCGGCTGAGTTGTGCGAGTGGGCTCTGACATCTGTAAAACCCGCTTCTTTTACCATTTTCTTGAGCATTTCAAACTGTTTTTGCTGCCAAAAAAACTCTGAACTAAGCTCGTCGCTGCTTCGGTAATGGGTCATCACACCGACAAGCTTTAAGTCTTGTATTTTGATGCGTGCAAGCGCATCATCGAGTTCAGATATCGCGATGCCATTACGGTGCATACCGGTATCGACTTTGAGTTCGACTTTTGCGCCTTTGGGGGCTTTCTCGATAGCTTGTAGGCTATTAAGCGCAAAAGAACACACTTCATCCGCTACAATCTCCCCACCCAAAACCAAAATAGTCTCAAACAGGGCTCTAATGCGATCCGCTTCAGCGATGTTTCTTACAACCGCATGCCTGATGCCAAACTCACACGCTAAACCTGCCATAAGCTCCAATCCATGCCCGTAGGCATTGTCTTTAAGGACGATGGCTATCTTCTCTTTTGAGCCAGTTTTTAGCGCAATTTGGCTAAGATTATGATGAAAATTTTGTCTGTTTAGTGTGATAAATGCCATGCAGGATTATACAACAAAAAACAGTGATTTAAAAGAACTTAGGTCTTTACAAGGAGAACTTACCATGAAAACAATGCCCGCAGAATGGGAAAAACAACGCACTGTTCTTCTTTCCTTTCCGCATGAAGAGACAGATTGGGTGGACGATCTTGAAGCCTCATTGAGCCCTTTTGTGCGCATCGCCCAAGCCATAGCGTATGGAGAGTCCATTTACATCCTTTGTAAAGACAAGGAAAAAACAGCAAGCCTATTTTGTTCGACACACAACATGACCTTCATCGAGATACCCACCAATGATACCTGGATACGCGACTACGGCTACATAAGTATCAAAGAAGCAGGTGAAAGCAAACTGCTTGATTTTACCTTTGATGGCTGGGGCGGTAAATTTGAAGCCTCACTTGACAATTCTGTCAATCTTGCTTTACACCAAAAAGGCTATCTGGGCACAACCCCGATGCAAACGATTAACTTTGTGCTTGAGGGCGGCTCATTGGAGAGTGACGGTGAGGGAACAATCCTCACCACCTCAACCTGCCTGTGTAACCCCAACCGAAACGGAGGATTGAGTAAAGAAGAGATTGAAGCAAAACTGCATGAGTATCTGGGAGCACAGAGGGTCTTGTGGCTGGATCATGGGTATCTTAGCGGTGATGATACAGACTCACACATTGACACTTTGGCACGTTTTGTCAATAAAGAAACCATTATGTATGTCAAGTGTGACAACAAAGAGGATGAGCATTACGAGGAACTCAGGAAGATGGAGTCACAGTTGCAAAGTTTCACCACCGCAGAGGGAAAACCCTACACACTTGTAGCGCTTCCCATGACTGAACCCATTTACAATACTGATAGCAAACGTCTGCCTGCTACCTATGCCAATTTTCTCATCACTAACCATGCACTCATTTACCCTACGTATGATGACAAAAACGATGCAAAAGCAGGGGAAATATTTAAAACCATTTTTCCCGAAAGAGAAATTATTCCTGTCAACTGTTTAAAACTGATAGAACAAGGCGGCAGTTTACACTGCTCAACTATGCAAATAGCCTACTAAAAAGGATTGTGATGAAAACTGCACTGATTCAGCAAAAATACTACGACAGCAAAGAGCTAACCATCTCTGTGACCAGACAGAAGATACAAGAGGCTGCACAAAACAGTGCACAGCTTGTCATCCTTCAAGAGCTTCACCAAACCGAATATTTTTGCCAAAGTGAAGATACCGCATTTTTATCCTATGCCAATGATTTTGACAATGATGTGGTTTTTTGGGGAAATGTTGCCAAAGAAAATGGCGTAGTGTTGGTGACGTCTTTGTTTGAAAGACGAGCAGCAGGACTCTACCATAACACGGCTGTGGTGTTTGAAAAAGACGGTTCAGTGGCAGGAAAGTACCGAAAAATGCATATCCCTGATGATCCGGGGTTTTATGAGAAGTTTTACTTTACCCCGGGTGATCTAGGTTTTGAGCCCATTCAAACCTCTGTGGGTAAACTCGGAGTACTGGTCTGCTGGGATCAATGGTACCCTGAAGCTGCACGCATTATGACACTTAAAGGGGCTGAAATCCTCATCTACCCCACGGCAATTGGGTGGTTTGAAGCAGACAGTGAAGCAGAAAAAAATAGACAGCTTGACAGCTGGATCACCATACAACGCTCACATGCAATCGCCAATGCCATCCCTGTTCTAAGCTGTAACCGTGTGGGGTTTGAAGCAGACAGTGCTGGAGTTATGGCAGGAACACGTTTCTGGGGCAACTCTTTTATCTGTGGCGCTCAAGGTGAGATACTTGCCCATGCGAACGCGCTTGATGAGACCATACTCTACGCCGAAATAGCACATGAACGCACCAAAGAGGTACGTGACATCTGGCCATTTTTACGCGACCGACGCATCGAGGCGTATGGCTGTCTACTTAAACGGTACTGCGATTAAACTATATCTCCTTGCTCAAACCACCACATAAAGGCAAACATCAGCCCAGGGGTTTTGGCAATACTTTCATCATAAATGAGTGTTTTGGCTTCGTCTGCGGGAAGATAGACCACTTCAATATTTTCTTGATCAACCCCTCCTCCTTCACTGACTTTCATACTGTCATCCACCTGAGCATAATACAACACCTGTTTCGAACCTGCAAACCCCACAGAAGTATGAAATGAGGTAACTCTGTGTATCTCTTCAAGCGGTACAGCAAAGCCACACTCTTCTTCTATCTCTTCTTGTGCTATCTCTTCTAAAGAAAGGTCTTTATCGACAATACCGGCACACAGTTCGATGGTCACACCATGCTCATTGTTGAGATACACAGCAGGGCGAAACTGCTTCACCAGAACAAAGGCATCACGTTCTTTATGATACAGCATCACCGCCACGCTGTCATGTGCCTGCACAATCTCCCAGGTTTTTTTCACACCACACTGCTCATATCTTGCTAATGCGGTTTGTATATACCGTGCATCTTCCAAGTCATGTAATTCAAAATTTTCTATCTGGTACTTAAACATCATTATCCTTCACCTCTTGTTCTGTATTGTCTATGGCCTGCTCTAAGACCTTCATACCAGAGGGTAAAGAATTATCCCACACAACACTCTCTTCTTTGTTTTTCACAGACAAAAGCAGTTTATTTTTGTTTTTCTTGGCATCTTTGATGACCACTTCTTTATATTTGGTTGTTTTTACCTCTTCATACTTGGTAAATTTTTTTAAGATAGAGGTGGGACCTGAGCGTTTACTCAGCACAGTCATCGGGTTGAGCCAACGCCCATGTTTTGTCAGTCCAAAATGCAAATGAGGCCCTGTACTGCGGCCTGAATTCCCAGAATAACCTATAATCTGCCCTTTAGTGACACGCTGCCCGCTTTTGGCACGTGTACGGCTTTGATGGGCATACAAAGACTCATACCCCCCTGCATGGCGTATCTTGACTACCTTGCCGTATCCACTCATATAGCCTGCATAGGTCACTGTACCATCATTGACTGCCAGTAGCGGAGTACCTCTTTTTGCACGAAAATCCGTACCCAGATGCGGACGGTATTTTTTTAAGATGGGATGGTATCTTCGATATGAAAAAGGCGAAGAGAGTCTGACATGCCGTAGGGGCATACCAAAGTTGGATACGGCATTTTTGAGAGGAACCCTGCGTGTATAGACGACTTTTTTCTTTCCTTTTACCGTATATGCCTGTGTTTTGGTTTGGCTTTTGTAGCCATATCCTTCTTGATCGGCATAGATGAACTCCCTTTTATCCTTACTCTCTATCATCGCTATTTTGATTTGAGGTTCATCATACGGTTGTCCCATTCTTGTTTTCTGAGAATACAAAAAGGAAATCTTGTCATCTTTTTTAAATTTTTTTGTATTGACCACACCTTTGAAGAGCTGTCCCATTTGGTTTGCCAAGCCAGGGTGTGCTAAGGTATTAATAATGTCAGAATGAAGATTTTGTTCTATGGTAACTTTGGCGCTGTACTCTTGCTCTTTGTATTCTATGGGGATGATATCGAAGGTGTATTGTCCGCTGTCACGCTCTTTTGCAAGGCGTATCTGCATCTGCGTACCGATGGGTATCAGCACCTGTTCAAGCGTTCCCTCATCATCTTTGAGCTCATAAAATACCTGCTCGCCTTCGATATCGGAGAGAAACCCGAGATCTGCTTCAGAGACTGATTTTAGAACCTCTTGCGAGATTTCTCTAGAATCCAGATACTCCGAAAATGTTTTGCCGTTTTCCCAGTGTTTCACTGTCACTTTTGCACCAAAAAGCATATTGGCTATCAACATCCATACCAACAGAACCTTTATGCTTCCCATCCGGTGCCTTCGTCATTTTGAAAGGAGTCAAGAATTCCTTTTCTTGCATGGGCATCATTATAACCTAAATAGGTTAATCACTCCGTGGTGTACGCCATCTTGCTAAACTTTTACTATATTGCTTGTATAATTAATACACTTTTATCTTAACGACCCAAAGGATTGCCATGCGCAAAATAGCTTTTATGATGCTATGCTCTTTACCTCTTTTTGCAGGTTTTTTTCCTCAAACCGTACATACATCCGTTAAGTCCATACAGGGAAATGCTATAAAGCTGAACGCACTATTTCCTGCTGTAGGGATGAGCGGAGTGGTGGTACACAACTACGGTAGTGAACTGGCTGCCATTACAGGGCGTATCGTGCAAACTTCAGCGGATGGATCTGCTTCTGCTTTAGAGGTAGAGGTGCTTGAACATGATGCCCTGCCTACCATCAAAACAACCATCGCACCCAACGACAAAGTCATTGGAGGATACCTTTATGACAATGTACTTTTACTGGCACCTGATGCCGACACCTATGCCAAAATCGTAGCATCCGAACACAAAAGATGGATACACCCTGATTTGTATGCGGTCTACCTTTCCGCTGAGGGTGAAGAAGGGGTAAGTAAAGAAAATCTCGCCAATTTTGCAAAAAAATACCAAGTAGGACTTGTCTATATCGTACGTCAAAACTCTGCGGTACTGCTAGATCCCATTTCAGGCAAAATCGTCTCTCAAAAATCGATGTCGGGACTGCCAAAAGACGGACAGTTTCCATTTTTTATGCGCCTAGAGCCTATCAAGTCTGGTTGGTTCGGGGGTGATGCAATCACAGGCAATTACTATAATGCCATGGAAAAACTCTAAAGAGAAGCACTAAGGAGGCAGACATGCTAGATAAAAAACACATTGAAAATTTTCAAGCCATCGTAGGCGCAGAAAATGTCTACAGCGACAAAGCACATCTCATCGCCTACTCGTATGATGCTACCCGTACACACTTTGAGCCTGACGCGGTTGTTTTTCCCCGAAACGAAGAGGATGTCTCTGCTATTTTGCGCTATTGTAATGCCAACCATATCGTCATCACACCACGTGGTGCGGGTTCAGGATTTACCGGTGGCGCGTTGCCTGCACAAGGCGGTATCACCTTGGGTATGGAAAAACACATGAACAAGATCCTTGAGATCGATATGGAAAACATGGTCGCCGTGGTACAACCAGGGGTCATCAATATGGACTTGCAAAGAGCCGTTGAAGCCCTGGGACTTTTTTATCCGCCCGATCCTGCCAGTGAAGAGTACTCTACGCTTGGAGGCAATGTCAGTGAAAATGCAGGCGGTATGCGCGCAGCCAAGTACGGTATCACTAAAGACTATGTCATGGCACTGCGCGCCGTACGCCCCAATGGAGATGTGATACGTGCAGGTAAACGTACCATCAAAGATGTGGCTGGATATAATATTGCCGGCATACTCATTGCCAGCGAAGGCACACTTGCCGTCATCACCGAAATCACCCTCAAACTTATCCCCAAACCCAAATTTACCAAAGCTTACATGGGTATCTTCCCTTCAGTGACCCATGCCATGAATGCTGTATTTAAATCCTTGGCATCGGGTGCGAATCCTGTTGCCATGGAGTTTATGGATGATTTGGTCGTTCGTGCACTCAAAGAAAAACTGGGTGTACAGTTACCAGAAGATGCCGGTGCGCTGCTCATCGGTGATGTCGATGGCAATGTGGAAGAAGAAGTGGCGTTTCAGCTGGCTACACTGGAGAAATCGTTTAAAGAAAACGGTGCCCAAGAGTTCATCGTCGCGCATGATGCAGAAAAAAGAAAAGAGTTGTGGTTTGCAAGACGCAACGCTTCACCATCCATTACCATTTATGGAAGCAAGAAACTCAATGAAGACATTTCTGTACCAAGAAGCATGCTGCCTGAAGCCCTTGAACGCATTTATGCCATAGGCAAAAAATACGGCTTCAATGTCCCCTGTTTTGGGCATGCAGGTGATGGCAACATTCACGTTAACGTGATGGTAGATGGCAGTGATGCCAAACAGCTTCACGATGGACACCAAGCTATAGAGGAAATTTTCCAGCTTGTTGTGGACATGGGTGGTACACTCAGTGGTGAACACGGCATCGGTACCAGCAAAGCACCGTTTATGAATATCGCGTTCAATGAAGATGAATTGGCACTCTTTAAAGACATCAAACACGCTTTTGATCCCAACAATATACTCAACCCAGGTAAAATGGGGTTGCCAAACTAAAAAAGGTTCAGAGTGGATACCAAAAAGCTCTTGCACAATTATTATCTCTTTCTCAGAGATTTCCTCACTGACCTTTTTGATGACAAACTGGGGCATTATGCTTCGAGTTTGTCTTGGAGTACACTTTTTTCGATTATCCCGCTTTTGGTTATCCTGTTATCAGTATTTACGCAAATGCCCCTGTTTGATTCCGTGTATGAAAAAGTGCAATCCCTCCTCTATTCCAACCTCATGCCCACAGACTCAAAAGTCATCATGTCCTATATCAATACCTTTGTTGACAATGCCGACCAGTTGGGCTATGTAGGGGTTTTTTACGTTACCTTTGCAGCGGTGATGTTTTTCAAGAACTATGATTATATTGTCAACGATATCTTTTCGACACCTTCGCGCGGTATCATAGCAGCACTCAAACTCTATCTTTTACTCCTCCTCATCATCCCGACCCTGATGGCATCTTCAGTGTATCTCTCTTCTGTAATACAAAGCTATCTGGATCAGCATAGTATCACCAGCATCATCCATCTGTATGCTGTCATACCCTATCTCATCGTCTGGATGGTATTTTATCTTGCCTATCAATTCTCTGCTGCAATGCATATAGACATCTCCGCGGCTTTGATTAGCTCTTTTATCGCTTCACTGGTGTGGTACTTGTCCAAAAGTACTTTTGTATTTTACGTACTGCATAACAAAACCTACACAAGCATATACGGAAGTATCAGTACCTTTTTGTTTTTCTTTTTATGGATCTATATTTCTTGGGCGATTTTCATCCATGGCTTAAAGTTTTGTGCGCTCCTAAACAAACACGAAGAGATAAAAAGCATACACTGACGCCGACACACAAAGCAGAAAAAATGCCCTTTTGCTCCAAATCGCCGACACAGAAGCACCCACATGCACAAGTAGACTCCATACAGGCAAGAGATGTTCTGAACTCTGCTGGGGCAAGCTAAATAGCCACAATAACGCACTGTCAAAAAGGTTGCCATATCCTAAAAGGTGCAACACGATTACCAAAGGGTAAAAAGGCACGAACACTATTGAAAGAAAAGGTGACAAAATCTGATAACCGCTGGCTACATCAAATACAGGATGCAAAATAGGCAGTATCAAGACAAAAATACCAAAAGAGATAAGCAGCAAAGAGACGATCCAGACCTTCATTCCCTTACTGTACTGAAGCACCAAAAAGATATAAAATACACCCACAATCCAGACATAAAAACCCAAAAACAAAATGGCAACCAACCCCACATCAAAAAGTGCATATCGATACGGGAAATAGGGTTACTGCAAAGGTCTATAGAACAATAGGAGCAAACCATATACCACACCCCACAAAATGCTCAAATGAAACCCACTCTATGAGACCACATGGCTCAGACCTAACATATTAATTGGCGTTTCTTTATGTTTGATGCAACTTTTTACATAAAACACACCCAAATAATCTGTAAATGCAGACGGGTATGATGAAAAGATTCTGCGCGTGGCTGGTCGTGTAAAAAACAAATCCATCATCACTTTTAAGCTTCAAAACACAGTAGCGTTTGTCTTCCTTGTTCTTGATGTAGGCATCCATGACATCTGCATGGGTGTAGTAAAAAGGCTTTGAGATAAACGCTTCATACGCAAGATACGATAAAAAGCCGTACCACAATCACACATACCAAAACAAACCCAAACAGCACAAACTGCTTGTTTTCTGGAAAAAGTTTTGGTTTTTCTAGCGCTGCGGACATTTTAGCAACAGCGTTAAATTGTAGGAATGTCTATAGTAAAGTTTGCCTCTTGCATCGGGATGTCACCATCTTCATAAACGACTTCAAAAGCTGCACTATAGGCTTTATCTACAAAGCGTGTGAAGTTTTTTTGGAAAACGAGCTCCACTGTACCCGTAGGGCCATTCCTTTGTTTGCCTATGATGATTTCTGCATCCTCTTCGGCTTTTTTTCTAAACTCAGAGGTATATTCTTTACCTTCAGCTTTGGCTTTCATCTCTTTTTCTTTTTCCATGGCTTCACGGTACACATCATCACGATAGACAAACAGGATGATATCGGCATCCTGCTCAATTGCCCCAGATTCACGCAAATCTGAAAGCATGGGGCGTTTATTGTCTCTGCTTTCTACACCACGGTTGAGCTGAGAGAGTGCCACGATAGGTATCTGTAACTCTCTAGCAAGCTGCTTAAGCCCTCTAGAGATTTCAGAAACTTCCTGCTGTCTTCCTTCCCTTCCTTCACCGCTCATCAGCTGCAGGTAGTCTATGATGGCAACTGAGATTTCAGGATGCTGGGTTTTGAGTTTGCGTAGTTTAGAGCGCACATGATGGATGGTCGCATATCCGCCATCATCGACAAAAAGCTTTTTCTTTGAAAGCTCCGAAGTGGCAGCAGAGAGCTGACTCCATTGCTCATCCTTAAGATCCCCCACCCGTAATGCCTGAAGCGGTATAGACGTTTTAGCTGAAAGAAGCCTCAACATCAGCTGTTCTGCGGGCATCTCTAGTGAAAAAAAAGCAACCCCTTCATTACGTTCTATGGCTTTAAGTGCCATATTGAGCACGAGAGCCGTATTGTGTGTCACTGTCATGTCTTCAAGCAAAAAAAGATGGTTACCATCGAGTACAAATCCATAATAATCATCTACTTTATCATACTCCACAGTAATGCCTGTATGCCGATGATCTCTTTTGGACACAAGTGCCCTAGCCTGTTTGCGTGGTATTTTTGTTGGTATACTGTCAAGATCTCCAACAATTCTTACTCTATACACCTCACATTCATACTTAATAGATTTAATGCTGGCTTTTTTTATTTTAAACGATGTCCTAAAACCTAAAGAATCTGCCAAAAATTTTATCTCTTTTGCCAATGACTCTTTTTTCTGAACAATCTCCATTACATGGAATTTATCATCATAATACCCATCACTATCTATGAGTCCGGCTAAAAGCTCTAGTCTATTTTCTCTACTGTTGGCCAAATAGTGCTGTGGAATATGCTTATTGTCCAGAACACCAAGCATTCTGAGTTTGCCTTGCAAGGAGTCACTAACATCTTTGAGTGCTCCCTCTTTTTGAATAGTGGTTATCCCGTACATCGTACACTTACCTGTGACTGTATAACGGTGTAATTTTTTATCTAAAGCATACGCATATTCCTGAAGATATGCTACAATCTCATCATCTTGTGTTGCGATCCGAACATCAGAACTGCGCCCATCACCTAACCACAATCCAAGAAAATAAGGTTCTATCTCAAGTGGTTTGTCATTAAAGGCTACAAAAACTTTATATCCTTTGTAATTTGATTTAAATTTATTACTTTTTTTGACATACTCAGATACTTCAATATTGAGTACATCACCATGGGTATGTGGTCCTTCATTGCGTGAACGCTTTAAGGAAAGAATATGTGATTTATTGACCCTGTAATCCAAACCTTTGTTTTGACGGACCCAGTACATCTCCTCTTTACCTCTGGCTAAAGACAAAACATTTCGAGGTGTAGAATCATCCCCCATAAGCACATCACCCACAATGACATCTTCAACTTTTTTTAACGTACCATCAAACATCAAGACTTTTGTACCTTTGCCAAGACATTTTCCCATCGCTGGTCTTGCAGCGATGATGACCAAATCACCCTTGCCAAATCCGGATGTTTTGTCATTCAGGTTTTTAAATCCTGTATCAGTACCGATGAGCTTTGAATTACCCATCGCCTTGAGACGCTCTATCTCTGCCATCATCGCCAAAGTGATTTCTTTGGCTTCTCTGAAGTCATCAGAAGTTGAATTTTGTGTGATTTCATAGAGCTTTTTTTCCACCAGATTCATCACTTCTTCAGCAGGAAGATCATCTTCTATAGTGACCTTTCTTATTTCGGTTGCCAGTGTAGCTAAGGCTCTTTTGCTTGCTTTAGCCTTGATCTCTTTCATATACGCAGAGGTATTGGTGATGGGATTGGCCGAAAGCAGATCAAGCATCGCAACCTCATCAAACTTGCCCATCGCATTTAACTTGGATCGTAAAAACTCATCATCCAACGGTTTCTCTTCTGAAGCAAGCTCTTCCATCGCCAGAAACACATGCTGATGAAAGGGCAGGTAAAAATCATGTGCTTTGAGCTTTGAAGCAATCTCCTCATAGGTTTGGGGATCAAAAATGATCGAAGAGAGTACGGCACGTTCTATGTTGAGATTGTACATATTTTCCATCAGGCATTATCCTTGGCAAACTTTTCTACTTCTTGCACCAACCTGTCAACCAGCTCACTCTCAGGTAGTCGTGCTACTACTTCCCCTTTAAGCATAATCAGACCCGCCCCTTTGCCATAGGCTATGGCAACATCAGCATGTTTGGCTTCACCGATGGCATTGACCACACAACCCATCACTGAAACATCCATAGGCGTTTTAATGTGGGCTGTACGTCGTTCTACCTCAGCCACAGCAGAGACTAGATCTGCCTCTATCCGTCCACACGTCGGACAAGAAATGATGTTAAGCCCCTCTTTCATACGCCCAGAGTCTTTGAGGATTGCTTTACCTACCTTGATCTCTTCTTCCAGTTCCCCTGTGATGGAAACACGCAAGGTATCTCCTATGCCATCAATCAACAATGCACCCAAACCGATAGATGATTTCACAGTTGCATGAAAAATAGTCCCCGCCTCAGTTACACCCAAATGAAAGGGGTAGTCATTTTTAGGTCTGAGCATCCTGTAGGCATCCACCGTTCTATCTACATCAGAAGCTTTGAGTGAGACTTTAATATCCGTAAAGCCCAGATCTTCCAAAAACTTGATGTTGTACTCCGCACTAGCCACCATCCCCTCGGCCGTCGCACCATACTTTAAATCAAACTCTTTTTCCAGTGAACCTGCATTGACCCCGATACGTATGGGAAGGTTACGTTCTTGGCAGGCTTTGACTATCTCTTTGATACGGCTTTTTTCACCGATATTGCCAGGGTTTAATCGTATACAATCTACCCATTTAGCCGCTTCAAGTGCAAGTTTGTAGTTAAAGTGTATATCGGCAATCAAAGGCAAGGAGATCTGCTCTTTGATGGCTTTAAGCGCCAAAGCATCTTCCATCTCAGGTACTGCCACACGAACCATATCCGCCCCTGCAAAGTGCAGACGATTGATCTGTTCAACTGTGGCTGCAACATTGTGAGTGTCCGAGTAGGTCATAGATTGCACAGAGATTGGCGCATCCCCGCCTACAGCGACAGAACCGACATAAATTTTTTTGGTTTTTACTCTTTCTTTCACGCTTTGCCCTTGGATGCAACTATATTTTGCTTATTTTACCAAAACAACCTACGATGGATATTAAGAAAATTCAACCGGGTCAAAATCTATCTCTATCTCTCTATAGTCCACACTGTGCAAAGCTTTGAGCAATGGTACGCGGCTTTTTGAGCGCAGTAAAATGGTAAAACGGTATTTGTTGGCTATCTTCTCTACGCCCGCTTTTCCGTGCCCTACTATCTCTACTTCTTTGAAGGCTTTGAGTTTGGTGACAGTATCCAGAGTGATTTTGCTTGCTTTTGCTTCGTCTTTGTGTGCAATGAGTATGCGTGCAAGCGAGACAAAAGGCGGATACTCCGCCATCTTCAAAAATGCCAATTCATCTTTCATAAATGCTTCATAATCCTGCAAATACTGCTCAAAAAATGCAGCATCCCCTGTTTGAACGATGACCTCTGCCTCTTTTGCGCGCCCGCTTCGTCCTGCTATCTGAAACAGTAAAGAAACAGCCCTTTCCCGAGCCCTATAGTCTGAAAGTCCCAATATATAATCCAATCCCATAATGACACTCAGGGTAATGTTTGCATAATCATGCCCTTTAGAGAGCATTTGTGTACCCAAAAGAACCTGACTTTCTCCTCTCTCAAAACGCCCCAGTGCCTCTTTAAGCTTGTTGGCTGTTGTGATGCTGTCTTTGTCAAACTGTTCTATTTGTATCCCTTCAATTGCCTCAGAGATGATCTCTATCGCTTCAACTGTCCCCATCCGTTCACTTTTAAGCGGTGTATGACCACAATAGATACAGGTATCGACGATGGCTTGTGTGAAGTTGCAGTAGTGACACTTGAGATGTTTATACTTTCTATGCAATGCCATACCTACCGAACAGTATGGGCAAAGGTGCGTCTTACCACAGTTTTCACAGTAAAGGTACTTGAAGTTTCCCCGTGTAGGCAAAAAAAGCAAAGACTGGTTACCCGCTTTGTAGTGTGTATGTAAGGCATCCAATATGGTATGGTTGATGCTATCGCCTTCAATGAAAGTATACTTTTTTTGACTCTGCACAAAAGGCTTGTCCAGTTTGACCACGTCATATTTGAAGTATGAACTGACAGAAGGGGTTGCAGATGCCAAGACGACCTTTGCCCCCAATTTTTGACCCATCAACACCGCCACATCACGCGCATGATAACGGGGTCGCGTCATCGCTTTGTAGCTGTCATCATGCTCTTCATCTACCACGATGAGCCCCAAGTTGGACAAAGGTACAAAAAGTGCAGAACGTGCTCCGGCGATGATGCGGATCCTTCCTTCTTCTACGCCTTCCAAAATGGACTCTTTTTTCTTTTTCGTCAGTTTGGAGTGCCACATCGCCACCGCGTCACCAAAATACACCTTGAGCCGTTTTTCCATCTGTGGTGTCAATGAGATCTCAGGCATCAGAAAAATACACGTTTTACCCTCGCTCAACATCTTCGCAAAAAGACTGATGAATATCTCGGTTTTGCCCGAACCCGTCACTCCAAACAATAGCGCTTTGTCTTTTTGAAGGAACTGTTCGTAGACTTGTTGCTGGAGTGGCGACAGAATGGGAAGTGGAGATTTTGATGGTGGCTGTATATCAAACGTATGATTTTTATTGATACTATAAGGAATAAAAAGTGATATCGCTTCAGAAAAAGAGGAAAAATAATACTCACAGATAAACTTCGCCATCGCTATCTGCTCAGCACTGTATCCTTTGTCTGAAATAGAAAATATTTCGGAGGTTTCAAATACAGGCTTTTCAGCCTCTTCTGTAACAATAGCTTCTTTTAAGACTGTTTTTAGCTGTACAGTAACAACAGACCCCTTGATTAATTTGGCATCAGAGCAGTAGGTCAAGCTTGGCGCACTTGACCGGAGAAGATGAACTGTGTAGTAATACAAAAACGTGAATACCCCAGTTTATTTCAAATCGGTACATCCACCGGTTGTAGTATCGTTAAAGCGGTTACTCTGCAAGACAAAGGTACAATCACCTTGTGTGCTTTTGAAAGTGTAGGTAACCCCATCAGCCGTACTCCAACACCCAATCCCCGTACAAGCAGCCACATCATACTCTAAGACTAAACTGCCGTTTACATCATCAAAGGACGTAAAGAGACCACCTGAGCCATTGAGCTTGCTTATGTTGTCAAATTCACCTCTGAGTATCCGTTTTTGTCTCTCGGTGGAAATGGCACTTCTAACTGACGACAAGGTTGTCAAACCTTTTGTCATGAGTGCATCATCACGTGTGGCTGCCATTTTGGGTATCGCGATAGCTGAGAGTATGCCGATGACAACGATGACGAACACCAACTCTATCATAGTAAATGCTTTTTTTGAAGAGCCTTGCATAGTAATCCTTTAAAATATCGTTAAGTAATAATTCTTTAGGTATATTGTATCACAAATACTTCTTATTGATAATCAATTTTAAATTAAAAATCAGATGTAAAAAGCACTAACGTACTATCGTTTCTCCGCCCAATACATAGGTCTTGTTGCTTATCGAACTAATAGCCGGATCTGATTTGACCGCTTCACAGATACTGTCACTTGTGTCAACACCATCTGCAAGAATGAAAGTACCCTGTGTTGTTGTCTGAAATGACAAACAGATGACTTCATCATGGCACAACACAAACGTGTTTGGACTAAGTGAGGTATTGTCATCTACAAGCGTGTTGCAAGAGCTGTTCAGAAGTGCGTTGGTTGCAGTGCGTATGGATGCACTGTTCCAAAGGCTGTTACCTTGCGATAAATAAAATGCAGAAATATCATTATATGCAACCTTTGCATTGCCAACGATGGTTGAGATGACTGCATCATCTCTTGTAGCTGCAAGTTTAGGTATAGCTACAGCTGCCAATATACCAATGATGACTATCACAAATATAAGTTCAACCATCGTAAACGCTTTTTTCATATTATCCTCTTTTAAAAGTTGAATTAGATACTTCTGTTTATCTTATGATTGTATGAAAAAAATGTCAAAAAAATGTCAGATAAGTAAAGAAAGTTATTTTAAGCGAAAAAAGGAAGGAAGTTGGAAGCCTGTAAAAGATTCCACCTTTTGAAAGGTGGAAAAAATACGCTAATTTCTTTTGACTGTAGAGCCACCAAAATTATAAGTATTCACAAACATTTTTTGAATTGACGGGTCTGAAACTACTGCTGCACATACAGTTGTAGCTGCATCAGAACCTGCTGACACTGTCAACGTTCCGCCTATACCTGTGTTGAAGTTTAGGCACGCATTTGTACCTTCACACAACGCAAACTGTCCAGCAGGTGTGATTGTTGTGTTCGAGTCGGAACAATCTTGCTGTTTAACGGCTACGTTTGTAGCATCTGTAATCGTTGCGTTATTATCCCATACTGACGCACCTTGTGAAGTATAGAATGCACCCAAATCACCTACCATTGTTCTTGCATCTGCAATAATAGCCGATGCTTTCGCATCATCTCTTGTTGCTGCTAGTTTTGGAATGGCAACGGCTGCCAAAATACCAATAATTACGATAACAAAGATCAATTCGATCATAGTAAATCCGCGTCTC
>JAABRH010000035.1 GCA_011391015.1 Sulfurovum sp. | reverse complement strand
TAAGTATAAGTGCGTGATTTTAGCCAAATAATGTTGAAATTCGACTAAGTGTTAAAATGGATGGGATTTTGAGGAAGGAGATGCGGCTGTCCTGATAGTATCAGGCAGCCAACGAAAAAGCGTAACTTATTTGTACGCTCTTTTGATATCTTTTTCTATTTCAGCCGGTGCAGAAGCAATTTTCATAAACTCTCCCATGCTCAATAGCGGCAAAGAAACCGCCAAATAATATTTAGGGTCAAGCATCACTGCTTTGCCGTCTTTGATCATACTTCTGTATGGCAAGATATGGGCGTTGTCTGCCGCATCTATCTTTAACAGAAACTTGTTGGTTCTGCTGACAAGATTGTGACCTACCAGTGTTGCACCGTTTGGCAGGGTCAGACTGTAGGCTACATATTTGTTTTCTTTCAATTTTGCACCCAAATCAGTACCTTCACCAACTTTAATGGTATCATCCACATGCGCCATTCCCATCATAAATTGGTATTTTGGCAGTTTTTCAGCTGCAAACTCATCTTTTACCGTGTACAAATCACCCAAAGCAGCTTGAAATGATTTTAGTGTGGCAGTAAAGTTGCCATATTTAGCTGTGCTTCCCAGATACGCTGTACCAAAATACAATGGGCTTTGGATACGTACTTCTTTGTCATTCACCAATACATTCAGTGTTGCCAACCAGCTGTTAGTACTGGTCAACTCTTTATTAGTTACGGTGATAACTGTTGAGCCTTTAATCGGAGCCGTAACAGCCAAAATGGTGAAACCATTTGCCTTTAAGGCTGATTTTACCTTATCTGCACTCTGGGCTTTGGCTGCATAATAGGTACTTAGCACCTGTGGTGCAGCGGCACTGATGTCAAGTTTTGTTCCTTCTGCACTTGTCTGAACTGTAAATATCGCAAGTAAAATAGCCCATGTTATTTTAGTGATTCTCATTCTCTTCCTTTTTTTGTTTTTTAAATTAGTCTTTGCCCAAAGTCACGACTTCGAAGCCCATCTCTTTAAAAGTCTCTACAACCTCAGCATCAATCGCTCTCATGTAGTCAATACGTTTTTGATCTACAAAATTCAATGCATTGATCCAGTTGTCCACACTTGAATACCCTACGTGAAGCTCATTAGTTCCTTTGGGGATGTAGAAGTACACTGAACATGGCGCAAACATACCCGCTTCAGGAACACCTCTGTTAAAGATAGAGTTTGAAAACTCAAAGTGACACAGCATCGAAACCCAATACGCATCATATTTGTCAAATTCTAAGTCCATATCACCATACTCAAATTTAAAGTCGATAAAACCTGCGATGATGAAGTTATGTTTTGAAAAACGTCCGTCATGTTCCATCACAAAATCTTCAACAAAGGTCTCCATATCTTCTGGTTTTTCAAACTTTTTCACCATGCGGGTCAATCCGTTTTTTGGTAACGGTTTGGTGTGCTCATATTTGTGAGACATAGTAGGTTTCATCTCTTTAGCCATCAAGTTATCGAACGATCCGACCATCTCGGTAAATGCTTTACGTGCATCAGCATCTTTTTCTCCGATAATATCTAACATGATTTCCGGTGCAAGGTGTCCGTACCACGTGTTGTTGTCATCTGTAGCATCCAATTTTTTGTATGCAAAAAAGTTATAAGGTGCGTATGCGCCAAAATCAGGATTTTTTAATAAAAGTGGTCTGAGTGCTTCTTTGTTTACCAGTCCGAAAAAAGAGATGGTCTCAAGTGTTTTCTCCTGGAATTTATTGTAATAATGTACTTGAATGTCTTTATTTGCCGCCACAGTAGAATAGCCGATGGTCTCTATCTTGCTGATAAGATTATCAATTTGTGGCAGGACATTGCCTGTAGATCCGTGAAGCTCTGCGGTTAGTTGACTTGGTGCTATATTGGACTGAACGTCTGCATACGAAACGCCCATTGTCAACATTGCTGTCAACAGTATATTGTGTAACTTCATCTGTTTCCCTCCTAATTTTAATAAATACCTTAAATGATAATCAAAGTTGCTTTAAGATGTGTTGAACCTAAATTATATACATTGATAATCGGTTTCTATTTAGTATTATTAACATTTATTTATAATATAAGACTTAATTATGTTATGCAAACACATCTATGTAATATTTTCAAACATCTGATACAATATCGCATGCATAAAAAAGCCACGCCCTCTCTTTTAGACTGGTATCACACACACGGCAGACATGAACTCCCGTGGAGAAACACAGAAGATCCTTACCACATTTACCTCAGCGAAGTGATGCTTCAGCAGACACAGGTGAAAACGGTTCTTGAACGGTTCTATTTTCCTTTTTTACAACGGTTTCCGAGCCTAAAAACCTTAGGTGACGCAGCGTTAGATGACGTACTCAAAATGTGGGAAGGATTGGGTTACTACACGCGGGCAAAAAACCTTCACAAAACCGCTACCTTGGTGGAAAGACTTCCCTCGGACATTGATGCGCTGATAGCCCTTCCGGGCATCGGCAAAAATACCGCACATGCTATCGCTGCGTTTGCCTTCGGTCAGCCTGTACCGGTAATGGAAGCCAATGTCAGGCGCATTCTCTGTCGTATTTTTGCGCTGCAAACCCCTGCACCCAAAGACCTGTGGGACAAAGCCTATGACCTACTCGATACCCAAAACCCCTTTGAGCACAATCAAGCCATGATGGATATCGGTTCGGGTATCTGCCTGCCTAAAAACCCCAAATGTACTCTGTGCCCTTTCGCATCTATCTGTACAGGAAAACAAACACCCCAACGCTACCCGCTGAAGCAAAAAAAAACCGTACCCATACGTGAAGAGTTCATCATGGTGTACCGCTACAATGACAGGCTCTCACTCACACAAAGAAAAGGCAAGTTCCTACACGGTTTATGGGGATTTGAAAGTGTGGATGTCCCCCTTTGTGCGGCTGAGTACTTAGGGGAGGTTACCCATGCCTATACCCATTTTAAACTGGTGTGCAAGGTCTATGTTTATGATGAATTGGACAAAGAGCAAACCCACTATTTTAACCTGTCTGAGATCCGAAAGCTAGCGATTTCCAAAGTGGATGAGAAGATTTTAAAACTGCTTTAAAGTTTACTCGCTATTATTTTGCGACTGCGACTTAGTTGCAAAATAATAGCGAGATTCCATCATGACAAAACTTAAAACACTTTCAACCGCTTTGCTTATTGGCACTTCTGGCTATGCAGAAGAGACGATGAGAACCTTCGCTCTTGAGCAGATCACCGTATCTGCGTCTGTAGAAGACAACCTAACCCAACAGGAACTTCCGTTTCAGATAGACAAAATCACACCCGAACTAGCCGGTACGGGTTCACTAGGAAAAGCACTGTCCGAGCTTTCCGGTGTCAACAACATCTCTACAGGTCCACAAGCAGGCAATGTTGTCATCCGTGGTCTCAGTGGAGAACGCATCAAGATTCTCTCCAACGACATGGTGCAGGATTTTCAAGGCTACGGCAATCGTCACATCCCCAATGTAGACCCCTCTTTGAGTGAAGGTATTGAAGTCATCAGAGGCGCTGCGGGTGCGCTCTATGGCTCAAATGCTATGGGAGGGATTGTCAATCTACTCTCACCGACATTCCTTACCCCTCAAGAAGGAGAAGAAGCCTTTGAAGGAGAACTCGGATACGTCTACCACTCGAACAACAACGAAAATGACCTTGTTCTCAAAACCAAAACAGCTTACGACAAATGGGGTGTCAACATCGCCGCGTCCAAAAAAAAGGCTGACAACTTTACAACAGGCAAAAGTGACACATGGAAAAAGGGAGAAAACAACGATCTGCCTCTGTTTGCAGGAGAATTGCCCTTTACGGATTTTGATACGGAGTCTATCAAGGCTGCGCTTGGATACAGTGGCGAAGAGACCAAAGTTTCACTTGAGCATACCTACTGGAATGCTTTGCAAAACTATCTGGGACATACACCTGCCCCTAGCTTCAGTGCTTTACCCACAGGACAAGATCTTAGCAACAATGAAACGGTATTGAATATAGTACAAAACATTGGTGCAGAGTGGCAAATGAGTGCAAAAGCGGCACATCTTGAAAATGACCGTAAAGCCTTGACCGGCGGTACGCATGAAGCAATACCTACAAGTTCCGCATCAGCAGGGTATGTGCATCTCAATACCCAAAGAGACAGTACACGCATCACACTCAAACACCCTTATGTGTTTGGGTTTGTAGGCGAGATAGGGTTTGACGGATACAACAAGGATCAGGATCTGCTTGCAGGTAAACTGGCTCCCAGTGCCATAGAAGAAGGCAGAGGAGTCTTTCTTTTTGAGGAAGGCGAGTTTGACAAATGGGTCGTGCAGGCAGGTCTTCGGTATGACCAGAAAGAGATCGATGCACCGTTGGATGGCACAAACAGCTATTTTGTCTCACGCGGTATCTTTGATGACTCAAACAATCAAAGAGACTTTTCTGCGTTAAGCGGTTCAATAGGCGCAAGTTATGCACTGAGTGAACACTACACGCTAGCGAGTAATCTCAGCCAGGGATTTAGAGCGCCAAGCATTTTCGAGCTTTACGCAGGAGGCATCCACGGAGGGGTACAGGCATTTCAACTGGGCAACCCCAATCTCAATGAAGAGACCAACACAGGTATTGACCTCTCGCTTCGCTATGTGAATGAGACTGCAAAATCAAACCTGACTGCGTACTATAACAGTATAGATGACTATATTTATATAGAAAATACCGGCAATATGATCAATGGGCTTGTAGAGATGAAACATGCACAAACAGATGCGCGTATCTATGGCATTGAGTGGGAAGGTGCGTATATGATCTACGAGGACACGACGCTTAGAGCAAATGCAGAACTGCTATGGGGTCATGATACCAAAAATGACACCAGACTGACCTATATGCCTCCTAAGAATTTTTCTCTAGGTGTGACGCAAGGTCTTAGCAATACCGATTGGTTCAAAAACAATACACTCACGTTGAATATGCCTTATTTTCACAAACAAAGTGTGGCTTCACGCTATGAACAGTTTGCACAGTACAACTATACTCCCTTTGGAACGGCAAATACCTCCTCGTATGTCTTGTTTGATGTGGGGATTCACTCCAATGTGACTTTATTTAAAAAAGAATTTGAACTGGCGATTGTGGCCACCAATCTCTTTGACAGAGCATACCGAGCCTATCTTGACACCTATAAAGGCTATGCTCTCTCTCAAGGCAGGGACATCAGTTTTTCTGTTACAATGCCTTTTTAAAGTGTTGAGGTCAAAAAGAAATTTTAGATACAATAATTCCAAATAATCTACTAGGCAAAACGATGAGTAAAGAAGCAGAATTTGAAGAGGCAGTCACCAAAGTCCTTGAACTTTTAGGAGAAGACCCCTCCCGAGAGGGCTTGCAAAAAACGCCAAACCGCGTAGCAAAAGCACTCAAGTTTCTCACAGAAGGCTATGCGCAAGACCCCAAAGAGATTTTGGGAGAGGCGCTTTTTAGTACTAGTAATGACGAGATGGTACTGGTGCGTGACATCGAGTTTTACTCTATGTGTGAACATCATATGCTCCCCATCATCGGTCGTGTGCATGTAGCGTACATCCCCAATGGAAAAGTGGTGGGGCTCTCCAAGATTCCCCGCATTGTCAATGTCTTTGCCAGACGTTTGCAGATACAAGAACAGATGACAGAACAGATAGCCGATGCCATCCTAGAGACCATCAAACCTAAAGGTGTGGCGGTGGTGGTACATGCGCGTCACATGTGTATGGAGATGAGAGGCGTACAAAAGATCAACTCCACTACCGTCAGTTCTGCGCTTAGAGGTCTGTTTAAAAGTGATGAACGCACCCGAAACGAATTTTACAACCTCATCAACACCCCTACTCCTTCTCATTTTTAGTCGATACAAAACGCTTTTTTGTATCGGTTTTTTCATCTCCTCGCTTCACGTCAAGGGCATTTAACCCAAATCGGAGTATAATTGTCCTCTTTAAGCTTATATTTTATGTTAGTTTAAGTCTAAGAGCGTACTATGCAAAAAATAAATAGGATAAAAATTGTCTTATTTAAAATGAGATTCGTTTTCAAAGGAAAAATATGAATGTTTATCTAGACAACAATGCCACAACAATTGTTGATCCGCAGGTATTTGCCGAGATGGAACCCTATTTTGTACAAAAATACGGTAACCCAAACTCCCTGCATGCCTTTGCGTCTGACACGCATCCTGGCATCAAAGCAGGGATGGAGAAAATCTACGTGGGTATCAATGCACCAAGAGAAGATTCTGTCGTGATCACTTCCTGTGCGACAGAGAGCAACAACTGGGTGCTTAAAAGCATCTACTTCGAGTTCATTCTCACAGGCAAAAAGAACCATATCATGGTGAGTGAAGTAGAACACCCTTCAGTCATCACCACGGCGAAGTTTTTGGAAGGACTGGGCTGTAAGGTAACCTATCTGCCTATCAACCATGAAGGCATTGTTGATGTGCAAAGCGTCAGAGACAACATCACAGACAAAACGGCTCTAGTCTCAGTCATGTGGGCGAACAACGAAACAGGCGCTATCTTCCCCGTAGAAGAGATAGGCGCTATCTGCAAAGAGCATGACGTAGCATTTCACACTGATGCCGTGCAAGCCATAGGCAAGATACCTGTAGATGTGCAAAGCTTCAATGTGGACTACCTTACCTTTTCTGCACACAAATTTCACGGACCAAAAGGCGTGGGTGCGCTCTACATCAAAAAAGGTAGAGAACTTTTACCTCTTTTGCACGGAGGCGCACAAATGGGTGGCTACCGTTCAGGCACGCTCAATGTAGCAGGCATCGTCGGCATGGGCAAAGCGATGGAGGCGGCTGTAGAAGCACTGGAATACGAAATGACAGCCATCAGAAAACTAAGAGACAGCTTTGAAGATGAGCTACTCAAGATAGAAGATACCTTTGTGGTAACGCCCAGAGAAAAACGAACACCCAACACCATTCTGATTTCTTTTAGAGGCATAGAAGGTGAAGCGATGCTCTGGGATCTTAACCGTGCAGGCATCGGTGCAAGTACCGGTTCAGCCTGTGCCTCTGAAGACCTTGAAGCAAACTCGGTCATGGATGCCATCGGTGCAGCAGAAGATTTGGCGCATACTGCCATACGTTTTTCGCTCAGCCGCTACACCACACAAGAAGAGCTTGACTATGCACTAAGAGCAGTTCAAGCAGCGGTTATCAGACTTAGAGGCATCTCAAGTTCATACGCCTACACGCCAAAAGGTCACGTCAGTGGCTTGGCTGAACATCATTAATAGATTTTAAAGGAGACACAATGGGAATAGATAGTCTAATAGGCGGTACCATCTGGGATGAGTACAGCAACAAAGTAACCAACCTGATGAATAACCCGCAAAATATGGGTGAAATCACCGAAGAAGACGCAGAGAAAATGTATGCAAAACTCATTGTCGCTGATTTTGGCGCAGAGAGTTGTGGGGATGCGGTGCGTCTCTACTGGGCAGTTGATCCCAAAACAGATACCATCATAGAATCAAAATTTAAAAGTTTTGGCTGTGGTACGGCAATCGCCAGTTCTGATACGATGGCGGAGCTGTGCAAAGGCAAAACCGTCGATGAAGCGGTCAAAATCACCAACATCGATGTCGAATTTGCCATGCGTGACCATGCCGATACACCGGCAGTACCACCTCAAAAAATGCACTGTTCAGTGATGGCGTATGATGTCATCAAAAAAGCAGCAGCGCAGTACAAGGGTGTAGACATCAACAGTTTTGAACAAGAGGTTATTGTGTGTGAATGTGCGCGCATCTCACTTTCTACTCTTCAGGAAGTGATTCGTCTGAATGATTTGACAACGGTTGAACAGATCACAGACTACACCAAAGCAGGCGCATTTTGTAAGTCTTGTATTCGCCCTGGTGGACATGAAGTAAAAGATGTTTATCTGGTAGATTTGCTTGATGAGTATGAAAAAGAAAAACTTGCTGGCAAAGCAAGCCTCGGAAATGCAGGTACTGGCATGGGTGACTTTGCCTCTATGACCATTGTACAGCGCATCAAAGCGGTGGACAAAGTGGTTGATGAGAATATCCGCCAGATGCTCGTGATGGACGGTGGCGATATGGAGATCCTCGACATTAAAGAAAACGGTGAAAATTTTGATATTTACATCCGCTATCTAGGCTCTTGTTCTGGCTGTGCCAGCTCAAGCACAGGCACACTCTTTGCCATCGAGAACATCCTCAAAGAGAAACTCAGCGATAAAATCCGCGTTTTACCTCTCTAATCATTAAAAAGCTTGGCACCTTTGCCCAAGCTTTTTACCCAAATATTTTTACCCTTCATCCATTTTTTCTATCCAAACCGCACTGTGATTATAGTCAGGCTGTAAAGACTTTTTATCTAGTATGTCGCTCGTAAGATAGTTGATGTCACGATTGCTGATAAGAATAAAGATAGTTTTTTCCTTGATACCTTTTGTGATCTCTACCGTCGTTATAAGATCCCCTCTTTATGAGCGTATTTTGATGCTGTCACCCTGTTTAACACCCAAAGCCTTCGCATCAGACGGATGCATCTCGCAGAAATTGAGTGGTTTGTGTTTCAGCAGCGTACTGGGCAGATTGGTTGTGGTACCGCTGTGCCACTGATCTCTGGTTCTGCCGGTTAATAACACAAAGGGGTACTCCAATGTCGTTCTCTCACTCAGTAATTTGTTTTCTACAAAAAATAGATTACCTTTTTTGTCAGGGGTTAAAAAATGTTTGATCTTCACACCCCACACAAACGGTGCGACTCCCAGAGTATCATAATCTACTTTTGCGATATCCATATAACCGTTGAGTTTGCTCATGGTTTGATACTCTTCAAAAATCTCTTTGGTGTTTTTAAAATGAAATGCCTTTTCATGCCCCAGGGCTTCCGCCAAAAGCGGAAACACTTCCCAGTCAGGCTTGCAGTCTATGGAGATACGTGTCAGTTTTTCCTGCTTGGTTATGGTTCTGTCCAGATTGGTCTGCTATATCTTTGTAACTCATAAAGTCCATAAGCTCATTTCTTCTGCTTACTCTATCTCTTTCAGTATGAGCAATAATTCTGAAAATACCTGTGCTCTTGTTTTTTTATCGTTGTCTGTCATCATGTAAATCGCTTCACTTAATTTTTTGGCTACCTTTGGATTAAGCTCACTGACCTCATTTCTGCTGATTTTACGGTCATCGTGTAAAATAATCTCAAAATCTTCTACGCCTGCAAAACGTTTTTCACCTGTAAGCATCTTAAAAAGCTTGAGACCAAAATCAAATATTTCAAAATTCTCTTTTTTATATGTTTTGGGTTCTTGTTCCAATTCAAAAAAAAGATTAAGTCCAAGTTTTTCGTTGAGTACATAGTTAATCTTTGTATAAAATCCCAATGCCTGATAACTGTAATTTGCTGAGAAAAACCGTTCTTCAAAACGTTCAAACGTTTCGCCTCTTTGTTTATATTTTGCATAACATTTTAAAAGATACTTCACATGGTGTTTGGCTTCTGTAATAGGTAGCATTTTATGCAGTTTTCTTGCTTCTCTTGCTTCTTTAGTAATCTTCCCCCCAAGGAAAATATGTACCCCATCCACACGATTTCCTACTCCATCTTTAGCTGTACATCCTTCAAAACCAATGTCTGCTATCCCATGTACACCACATCCTTTTGGGCATGCCGACCAATTCATACGAACAGACCCGTTTTCTATGGCAACTTCTGATTTGAGAAATGTTGCCATTTCTATGGCATCTGACTTATTGGGTATAACCCCAAAACTACAGGTGCGTATACCCGCACACGCAATCATATCATTGAAATAAATGTTATTAAAAGGCTGGTATTTACTGATGATCTCTGTGGATTCAAATGCATCTAAAACTGTTGTGTCTATATCTAAGATATATACGTTCTGATCATAGCTCAGTCGTAAATGTCCTGAGCCAAATTGGACTGCCGCTTGTGCTGCTTTTATCATATCTGTACCGGAAAATACACCTGAGGGTACAATAACCTTATAGGCATATCTACCATTGCGTAAGAGAACTTTATTCGAACTGAATGCGATATTTTCTGACTGTACCAAGGTCTGTCCAGCCATCGCAAAATCAATGCCAGCTTCTTTTTTGAGTGCAGTCACAAAAGTCTCTGTTCCAACATCGTATAGTAAAAAATGCAGACGATTCTTGTTTCGATTGTCACGGTATCCATACGTCTTAAAGAGTCTTAATAGTGCCAAATAAAAATCTGGAACTTCTTCAACCGTGACAAAAAGATTTATATCTTTTGCCTGTTCTCCTACTCTTGCACCTAAATAGATGTTAAAACCAAATTGACCCTCTTTATTGGCAAGCACAAAACAACAGTCATGCCCAAAGATATTACACGAATTAGACAGTGATCCTAAAATACCTGTATTAAATTTACGCGGGAGTGCAGAAATCCACTCAGGATTTTCTATAACTAAAGATTGCAAAGTATCCACTAAGGGCTTGACTTCAATAATATTGTCAAACGCTAATCCATCTAGCGGGTCGGCAACAATATTTCTGGGATTATCAACCCCTGTCTGAAAGGTACTGATACCTACTTCGTTTAGTTCACGCAAAACAGTCGCAATGTTTTCTATTTTCAAATAGCGTAACTCTAGTTGCATCCTTGTGGTAAGGTCGATATAGTCATCACCATACTTTTTGGCTACTTCGCCAATACGAATCGCCTGTTGAGACGTTAGCTGTCCTATAGGCACACGCACCCTGAGCATAAAGTCTTCACCTTTATCAAACAGCCCAAAACATTTCAAAAAATATCCACTGTCTTCACTGGATAAACTCTCATATCCTCCTGATGCTATCTCATCAAGTCTTGCATAGACATCCATGGCTTCTTTGAGTGCTTTGACACTCTCTACTTTATTCTTTTTCCCGCTGCGCTGTACATAAACTTCTTCAAGTGTGGGCATGGTTTCCTCCTAATAATGTTTTAAAATTGACAACCTCGCCAAAAACGAGAATAGCAGGTCTTTGTATATCTTTGGCATCATGCACAAGATTCTGCAGTGTGCTTATTATGACCTTTTGATTGGGTCTGCTGGCATTAGAGATGATGGCACAAGGTTTGGTATTTTCAATGCCCAGCCGTAAGGACTCTTGCACAATCTCATTTGCACGGCTCAAGCCCATGAGTACGATTACTGTATGATTAGACTTTCCAAGAAGATCTACCCAATCAAGATTCATGCTGTTTCCCTGCAAATGTGCAGAAACCACTGTAAAGCCAGTGGCATACCCCCTCGCAGTGACGGGAATATTCGCCATAAGCGGACCTGCTATAGAAGAACTGATACCGGGTACTACTTCTGTTCTAACCTTGGCATCCACCAGATCTTTTAACTCCTCGGCTCCTCGGCCAAAAACAAAAGGATCACCGCTTTTTAATCTGGCTACGACTCTGTTTTTATTGGCATGTTTAAGTATCAGCGCATTGATCTTCTCTTGGGATTTGGAGTGGTATCCTTTTTGTTTTCCAACATAGATCTTCTTTGTCTTCTGAGGTACCAAAGCCATGATCTCGTCACTGATAAGATGGTCATACAGTACCACATCCGCATACTGAATAATGTTATACGCCTTACGTGTCAAAAGTTCAGGATCGCCTATCCCGCACCCTACGAGATAGACCTTCGTGTTCTGCATACGCAATTCTTTGTTCGTCTGTGCTATTTCAATGACACCTCTATCTCTTTCTTGCTGCTTTTGCGCAAGATAGACATCTATATCTTTTGGGATACGTTTTTCACATTCATCTCTGAAATATTTTGCTGCAGTGGGACTTGCTCCATTACTTGAAACAGCAATCTGGAGAGGCCTGTTCTTTGTCAGTGCCATAAAATAAAAGTCGCACAGCGCCGGAACATCAACGACATTGAGCAATATAGGATGTTCTTTTTTATATTTCAAAAGTTTTTGTGCTACTTTAGGGTTGCCTGTGGCATCAATGATGACATGTTCGTCTTCTACATCTTTTAGCTTGAATTTCTTTGCTGTTCTGTGTTTTGTCAGTACCAGTAATTCTGGGTGTATCTCTTCAGCGATCACCCTAAAAACAATATTATTCTCACGAAGCACTTGCGCTTTTTGCAGAGCAACTTTGCCCCCGCCGATAAGCAATATTTTCTGATCTTTTAAAAGTATAGGCAGCGTATTATTAGTTTTCATGGCTGACCTTTTCTATTTTGACCGCACTGTGATTGTAGTCTGGCTGCAAAGACTCTTTATCAAGTATGTCATTGGTAAGATAGTTGATATCACGGTTACTGATAGGGATAAAGATACTTTTTTCCTTAATTGTGTCGGTAATATAGACCTTGGTGATAAGTTCACCTCTTTTTGAAATGACCCTGATGGTTTCATTGTGTTCTAGTTGCAATGCTTTGGCATCATTGTGGTGCATCTCGCAAAAATTGAGTTCTTTATAATTTAGCAATGTGGTAGGCAAGTTGGTTTTTGTGCCGCTGTGCCATTGGTCACGTGTTCTGCCTGTCAACAAAATAAAAGGATACTCCAACGAACTTCTTTCACTGAGCAGCTTGTTCTCGACAAAGAATAGATTACCTTTTTTATCGGGTGTCAAAAAGTGTTTGATCTTTTCACCCCAGATGAACGGCGCACTTCCCAATGTATCATAGTCAGCCTCATCTATATCCATGTATGCATTAAGTTTTGTCATCTTTTGATACTCTTGGAATATCTCTTTGGTATTTTTAAAATCAAAAGCTTTTTGATACCCTAATGCCTGCGCAATAAGCTGAAATATCTCCCAGTCAGGTTTACAGTCTATAGAGGTGCGTGTCAGTTTTTCCTGTTTGGTAATAGTTCTGTCAAGATTGGTCTGTGTACCCTCTTTTTCACCCCAAGGCGCTGCAGGCAGCTGTATATGTGCAAACTTTGAGGTCTCACTGTCACCATACGCATTGATCTCGATGACCAGTGGTATATTTTTGATAAGTCTTTCCACCTTGTTTCTGTTTGGTAGATGATACACAGGATCTGTATGACAAATAATGAGCAACTCCAGATCGGCTTCAAGCATCTGTGTCGCAGTAAGCCCTGGTTTATTGTCAATCTTGTCGGTCTTCCAAAATGCCGATACCTTAGCGATGCTCTCTTCATCAAAGCCCAAATGTACAGCAAGCATCGTAGAAAGCCCCCCGACTTCTCTTCCTCCCATAGCATTGGGTTGTCCTGTAAGGCTCAGTGGGCCGTTACCGGGTTTAAATATTTTTCCTGTAAGCAGATGTGTATTTAGTAGCGCCAGGTTTTTATCTACCCCCTGTGCAGACTGGTTCAGTCCCATCGTCCATGCGGTGATGATGTTTTCACTGTTTTTATAGAGTTCCCAAAATGCATCAAACTCCTCCTCACTAAGCCCTGTTCTTTTGAGCATCTTGGTCACGGGTACACGCTTGAACTTGTTTTTAAGCATCTCAAAATTATTCACATGCTCTGCTACAAATACTTTGTCATAATACTCTTCGTCTATGAGCCTTTTGGATAGAAGATTGAAAAAATCTATATCACTCCCTACTTTAATTGGCAGATATAGGTCAGCATTTTTCGCTGTATCGGTATAGCGAGGATCAAGCACTACCACTTTCAGGCCGTTCTTTTTGGCTTTTTTGATCTGGTTGTGAAAGACCACATGTGCTTCTGCCGTGTTCGCACCTGTAAGTATAAGCAGGTCTGATTTAAAAATGTCGTCCATTCGTAAAGGCACAAAATCCGCCCCGATAGCTTTCTTATAGGCTACCACAGCACTTGCCATGCAGGTTCGGCTGTTGGTATCGACATTGTTCGTTCCTACAAACCCTTTAGCCAGTTTATTGGCTATATAGTAGTCTTCAGTGAGCATTTGACCTGAAAGATAAAAGCCTATCTTATCTTTTGGCGTATCTTTCATAACTTGAGCGATCTTCTCTATGCTCTCTTCCCATGTACATACCTTGTATTCATCTTGAATAGAAGTTCTCATAGCTGGCCGTAAAAGTCTCGTGTGAGTTTGAATACTGATAAGTTCAGAAACACCTTTAGAGCAGACTTTACCTTGATTGGTAGGATAGGTTATATCGCCTATAAGCTGATTCTCATCATACTCAAGACCACATCCCACACCACAATATCCGCAAACAGATTTAATCATCTTTTTTACCTTTTACATGATTTCTTCACCTCATTATATAAACAATTTTATGTAATTTTAAGAATCTATTGATTAAAAATTAATCAATTTTGTGTTTATTATATAGTTATTAGTATGATATGATTTTCACATCCAATCATTTTAAGGTAAATTTAAAGGAGTAAAAATGTTAAAACAGGTTTTAAAAATCGGACTCGGTCTCTCTCTTATGGCTACTGCGGCACTGGCGCAAGTGGAAAAAGCAGATATTAAAATAGGGTTTATCGCACTGACTGATTGTGCCCCTATCGTAGTGGCTAAAGAAAAAGGTTTCTTTAAAAAGTACGGTCTTAATGTAGATGTTGTAAAAGAAGGTGGCGGTTGGCCGGGTATCCAGCAAAAAGTGATTTCTGGCGAGTATGACTATTCACATGCACTCGCCGGTATGCCCATTGCTGCAACCATCGGTATCAACGGTAATGCACATCTTCAGGCACTGATGTCACTGGATCTAAACGGCAATGCCATCACCTATGGCAATAAAATCATCGCCCAAATGGAAAAATATGGGCTCGATAAAACAACCCGTCCCGTCTCTGCTGACAGCCTCAAAAAATACATCGATGCAAAACATCAGGCCGAGGGTGCCTCATACAAGCCTCTTGGTTTTGGCATGGTTCACCCCGTCTCTACACACAACTATGAGTTGCGCTACTGGATGGCGGCTTCAGGTATCAAACCAGATGAAGATACGACTATCAAGCCTTTCCCTCCACCAACCATGCCTTCCAATCTCATCGCAGGCAACATCGAAGGATATTGTGTCGGTGAACCGTGGAATTCACGCATCGTACTGATGGGCAAAGGTTCTGCACTGGTTACCAACTATGACATTTGGAACAACAACCCCGAAAAAGTACTTCAGGCACGCGCGGACTTTGTCGCAAAAAATCCTGAAACTAGCAAAGCGGTCATGAAAGCGATTCTTGAAGCACAAATCTGGCTTGATACTTCATGGGAAAACAGAGAAGAAGCCATCGGTCTTTTAGCAAAGAAAAATTACGTCAATGCACCCAAAGATGTACTTAGAAAATCCATGAGCGGGACATTTCTCTACACCAAAGGTGTTGACAGCTCCAACCCTATGTTTAACGTCTTTGCAAACGATTACGCCGCTTATCCGTTTTATTCACATGGGATGTGGTTTATCACACAGATGTACCGCTGGGGTCAGATCGATCATCCTGTCAATATGAAAACCGTAATCGAATCTGTCTATCGACCTGACCTCTTTAGTGAAGTAGCCAAAGAAGTGGGCTATGGCTTGCCACCAAGCCCATGGAAAAAAGACGGTGTGGATGAATACAACAAATTCATCGACGGCAAAGTATGGGATCCGAACAAAGCGGTGGAGTATATTTTTGATGCGACTGTCGTCAATTCAAAAGTAAGCAAAGAAGCCTTGCTTCAAGAAAACAACTGGACGGTAGAAACCGCACAACCTGCGTATGTATGTCCCTATGGACCGGCTGGGTGTGCAGACCCAAAATTTGTAATCAAAAAATAGAGAATTGCCCTAGAAGAACCTAAACATTCTTTTTAATGGGCACATAAAGGAGAGGCAATGAAACATGAAGTGGCACAAAAAATCATCTTACCCCTATTGGTTTTTTTCGTAATGATAATGGTATGGGAAGTGATAGCTAAGAAAGTAGAAAATTTCCCTACTCCCGCAACAACGATAGTTGCTGCATTTGGAGGTATCAATGCTGAGGGAGACGAAGTAACCGGTGTATTGTCCGATCCGTTCTATATAGAAAACGAAGACGACAAAGGTATTTTTTGGCAGTTGGTCGCTTCATTGATGCGTGTATTTAGCGGTTTTGGTCTTGCGGTCATTGTAGGTGTCCCGCTGGGGCTTATCATCGGGATGACAAAGAAAGCACAGTATGCCTTTGATCCGTTTATCCAGATACTCAAACCCGTATCACCTTTGGCATGGCTGCCTTTGTTACTCTTTATTTTTCAGGATATCAATATGACGGCGATTTCAACCATTTTCATCACCTCTATCTGGCCGATTATCATCAACACGGCTTTGGGTGTGAAGAGTGTCAGCGAAGACTATATGAACGT
>JAABRH010000034.1 GCA_011391015.1 Sulfurovum sp. | reverse complement strand
TCTTCTATAGGGGTAAAGGTGTTAAAAAATGCCATAAAGGTAGGGGCTAACAGATTGGCAAGTATCGCCACGGTAAACATTGCTCCAAAGCCCCAGAGCCACCATGATGCATAGTTCTCAATTATCCACACCAACAGCGCTAGCACCCCTCCACCGAGAATGACAAACAAAAGGCTTGATTTAAGCGTATCGAGCACATACATTTTGGGCGTCATTTTGTTAAATCCGAATGCTTCATCTATCTTAAATTTCTGATACAACTCAAATGGAAGTCCAATGATGAAACCAATAAGTAAAAAACCAAAAAGAAACAGTACACCTTGAATGATGCCCTCTTCTGCCACAACCCATGATGACAACCAGGCAAACCCTGCAAAGACCCACCAGATAAATGTCAAATACTCAACAAAAGTGCTGACAAGCTCAAGTTTGCCTTTGGCTACGGCATAATTGCCTGCGCTAAGATACTCTTGCGCAGACATCAGTACGGGTGTTTTTCTTTTTTCTTCATTGATAAAACCGATTTGCATCAAAGCAATATAGATTTTTAAAAAAGTATAAACAGAGTACAGCGCAATGATGGTTTCCAACATAACAATCCTTGTAAATAGATGTTGGAATATACCCAATCAAGCCTTAAAACCCACTCTCTTTGCTATAATACCGCCAATACACACAAGGATACAATGTGGCACTCATAGACCTTTTTGACATCAAAAAACAGTATGACATCAAACTGCTTCTTGACCATGTCGACTTTCACCTAAATGAAGGGGAACGCATCGCGGTTGTGGGGCAAAACGGCTGTGGCAAATCGACCCTGATGAAGATAGCGTTGGGCGTAGAAGAGCCGACTGAAGGTAAACGGGTGGTCGCTAACACGCTTCAAGTAGAGATGCTAGCGCAACAGCCCCGTTTTGAAGCTACCCTCACTGTACGGGATGCCATATTGGGGGAACTGAGTGAACTCAAAGCCGCTCAAGAAGAGCATGCTAGACTCAGCCTACAGGTAGCCGATGATTTTGACAATAAGCTACTCCTTGAAAAACTTGAAACTATCTCTTCTTACCTTGACCACCACAATGCATGGAACCTCGATGACAAGATTGAGCGTATCTTGCAAGAGTTTAAACTCAAAGAGTATGAGAACCGTCTGGTGGTGTCACTCTCAGGAGGAGAACAGCGTCGTGTGGCACTGGCTTCACTGGTACTCAAAAAACCCGATGTGTTGCTGCTTGATGAGCCGACCAACCACCTAGATGTCTATATGGTGGAGTTTTTAGAAGAGATACTGCTCAAAGAAAAATTTACCCTGCTTTTCATCTCCCATGACAGACACTTCATCGATACTATCGCCACGCGTGTCATAGAGGTGGAAAACCAAGGGTTGGTCTCTTATAAAGGCGGATACAGGGACTATCTGAGCCAAAAAGAAGAACGGATGCTCTCTTTGGCAAAGAGTCATGACACCCTGCTTAAGATGCTCAAGCGTGAAGAGGAGTGGCTAGGCAAAAGTGTACGTGCACGCGAAAAGCGAAACCAAGGTCGTAAAGCACGCGTCTTTGAACTACGTGAACAAGCCAAAAAGAACCCGACACTCATCCGCAAAATGCAAATCGAACTTGAGCGTGAAAAGAAGAGCTGGAGAGGTGAAAAGGGACTGAGTAAACGAAAGATGCTTTTTGAAGTAGAACATCTTCACTATGCTATAGGAGAGAAACTGCTCATAGAGGACTTTTCGACACGCATCCTGCAACGTGACAAAATCGCCATAGTCGGTGTCAACGGGGCTGGCAAATCTACCTTGCTCAAACTGTTGCTAGGGCGACTAAGCCCCAATAGCGGTCTGATAGATAAAGGTGAGTTTAGTATAGGCTATTTTGACCAGCACCGTGAAATGCTCAATGATGGCCATACGCTCATCGAGACCTTTTGCCCAAACGGCGGTGACCATGTCGATGTACAGGGTGCACATATGCATGTCTATGCCTACCTTAAAACCTTTCTCTTTCCTCAAGAGTATATGACCAAAAAGATAGGACAGCTCTCAGGGGGTGAGAAAAACCGTGTTGCGCTAGCGCTGCTTTTTACCAAAAATGTGGAGTGTCTTATCCTGGATGAGCCGACCAATGATTTGGATATCCAAACCATTACCATCTTAGAAGACAAACTCATCGCGTTTCAAGGCGCATTGCTTTTTGTGTCGCATGACAGGTATTTTATAGACAAAATCGCTTCCAAGCTCTTTATCTTTAAAGGAAATGGTCTAGTTGAAGAGTCTTACCAAAGCTATACGGAGTATCTGGATATTGAAAAAGAGATGCAGGAGCTTGATGCGCTGGAAAAAGAAGTCAGAACAGAGTCCAAAAAAACAGAACTGTCACAGACAAAAAAACAAACTAAACTGAGTTACAAAGAACAGCGCGATTTTGACACACTACCTGATGAAATCGAAGCACTGGAAGAGCAGATTCGCTCGCTCAATGCCTGTCTGGCAGATCCTGAGTGTTACCAGCAAAAAGGTCTTAGCACACTGAGTGAAGCCTTGAGTGCTTGCCAAAAAGAGTATGAAGAAAAAAGTGACAGGTATCTTGAGATTTTGGAGATCGTTGAGTCTTTGTAGTCTCATACTCCCTTGCATTACCAATGAATCACTACACTCCTGCGTCCCCAACGCAGTGCAGCCCTTCTATCTAAACCCATATAGATATCGATGCGTTTTCTAAAACGATTACTCATTTTATCGCGAACAGTGTAGTAGCCGGGCAATCCGGCTATGCGGACTTTGGTTCCGTTTCGCATCCCGTATTTGCCCAACATATCGTTAGAGACAGCGATGATCTTCATACCCGGACGAAGTCTGGTACCCCAGGCCGCTACAAAGGGTGAACCGCTTGTTTGATCAGCATGGGAGGTGTATGCTGTAGCAGTGACACGCAGGGTGCGTTTTCCAAAATCCTGCAACATATCAAGCTTATTTTGCTTTCGAAGCAATGCCTGCTTGCTGTGTTTTTCAGCCACCATGACATCAATTTTGGCTTGATCAACAGGCAGTCTCAATTTCTGACCCGCAGCGATAACCGCTTTGCCTTTAAGTTCATTCAACTGTGCAAGATCCTGTGCAGTCAACGCAAACCGTTTGGCAATAGCACTCAGCGTATCTCCCTCCTGCACTTTGTAGATACCCGATACACGCTTGCTTGGGATAGGGGCAACCTCTTGCAGTTTTTCTTCAAGCGCAACGATATCTTCTTCAAGCTTCTCGATCTTTTTCTCTAAGGCTTTTTGCGAATCAAGTGTTTCAACTGCCCTGATGGCATCCTTGCTCACCTTAGTGCCTCTGTAACGCAGTGAATCTTGAACACTCAGATGTTTCTCAATCATATCTTCAACAGAAATCACTTGAAGCGTCGGTTTTGGAGGTACAGGAAGTGTTTTCGTTCGAATCAGTTTGAGTGTATCGTGGACAGAGACAATTTCTTTGGCATGCAGCAGTTTTTCACCATAAGGATTACAAGCGGGTGCAGTGCTTGCAACCACCCTGCAATCTACAATACTTTGTGCAAATGTAGAGTCCAACACCCCGGTAAAAAAAAGAAAAAAGAAAAAATATTTTCGAGACATAATTATCTGCTAAACTATAAAAAGCTTAACATCTCTGCTTTTATGGATTCTTTAGCAACCACAACAGAATGTATGACAGGTTTGTCAAACAAAGCATGAATCATAGGCGGAACAGTCGCATTTGCATGACTGCTCACCCATTTGAGCGCTTCCACATCATCTTTGACTTCATGTCCCAACGCTCGAGAGACAGCCGGACTGAATTTGGTCCACTCCGCTGTGGAATAGACCACTGTCATACGCTTTTTGTCTCTGAGTGTCTCATAGGCTCTCATACAAGTGGCCGTGTGCGTGTCCATCATGTAGCCTTTTTTCGCATAGGCACCTACAACGGCTTCACACTCTGCATCATCTGAGAATGATGCATCAAAATCTTCGCGCAAAGAGGCTAACTCATCTGCACTGAGCTGATACTTACCGTTGTTTGCCAATGCTTCCATAAGCTCTTTGGTACGCGCCGCGCCAAACTTGTCAAACATGATACGCTCGACATTGGAGCTTTTGAGGATATCCATCGCAGGAGATTCAGTCTGGATGAGCTCTCTGCTTGTCAAATCGTATGCCCCTTTACAAATCCAGTCTGTCAAGATGTTGTTGACATTGGAAGAGATAAGGATTTTTTCTATCGGAAGTCCTGCTTTTTTAGCATAATATGCACCCAAAGCATTGCCAAAGTTACCGCTTGGCACCACCAGATAAATGTTCTCACCCATGGTGATTTTTTCTTTACGCACCAACTCCAAATAAGAGTGGATATGGTAGATAATCTGAAAGATGATACGTCCGAAGTTTACTGAGTTTGCCGCTGATAGCTTGATATTTCTCTGCGCCAACTCTTCTTTAAAATCTTCTGAGGCAAGGAGGTCTTTGAGGGTATTTTGCGTGTCATCAAAGTTTCCTTTTACCCCTATGACTTTAAGATTGGGTGCATCTTCAGTAACCATTTGAAGCCTTTGCACATCAGAAGTCCCCCCATCGGGATAGAGGCAAGCCACTTGGACATTGGCTTGGTTTTTAAAGGTTTCCAGCGTAGCAGGACCCGTGTCCCCACTGGTTGCTGCCATAATGAGATAGTGTTCCCCTCTTTTTTGCGCAAGTTTACTCAACACATAGCCAAAAGGCTGCAATGCCATATCTTTAAAGGCACGTGTAGGACCATGGTAAAGCTCAGAGACAAAGCAGTCTTCTTCTATCTGAGAAAGTGGTACAGGATTAGAGGGGTCGTCAAAGGCATCATAGCGTTTTAACGCCTCTTGCAACACTTCTGTTTCGATATCTATCCCGAATTTGAGCAAGAAATCCAATGCTAAGGTTTTATAATGGCTTTGAAGATGGCCTTCCAAAAATTCGCTGTCTAACGCAGGAAGTGCTTCGGGCACATACAACCCCCCAAAGCTGGCACTTGGGCTCAAAATGGCTTCTGAAAAGGGTACAGATAAAGGCTTCTGTCCGTCATTTCCACGTGTCTCAATAAATTGCATCTAACATATCCTCTGTTTATAGTAGTGAATATTATAGCCAAATAAGCTAAGGGTAAATGGTTTACTCTGTGTGCTTAGAGCTCTATGCAGGTTCCCACACCCGAACTTGTCAGGATTTCCAACAACAGTGAATGCTCAACACGCCCATCGATGATATGTGCCTTTTTGACCCCGCCGCGCAAGGCTTCGATGCATGCATCCACTTTTGGCACCATCCCACCTTGTATGGTGCCGTCTTTTTTGAGCGCCTCTGTTTTTTCTATGCTCAGATTGGTGATAAGCTGTTTTTCCTTATCTAAAACACCCGGAGTATCAGTCAAAAAGAGTACTTTTCTTGCCCCAAGCGCGATAGCTACTTGACTGGCTGCAAGGTCGGCGTTGATGTTGAACCCCGGATGCCCCAGTGTACTGCTACCTGCAATCGGTGCAATCACAGGAATGGCACCGTCATCAATAATATTATTGACAATTTCAGGATTGACATGCTCAATGATGCCCGTGTAGCCGAAGTTTTCAAAATCTTTGGGCATACCTTTTAAAAAACCGCCGTCTTTTCCCGAAATGCCTATGGCTTTAGAGCCGTGGTTGTCCAGCAAAGAGACAATCTCTTTGTTGATCTCTCCGCTGAGTACCATCTCTACCACGCGCATTACTTCTCTGGTTGTGACACGCTGTCCGTCTACAAACTTAGTCTCTACACCCAGATCAGTCAGCAGATCAGTGATGCTTTTACCTCCGCCATGTACGATGATGGGTTTCATACCTACTAGATGCAACAACACGATATCCTGCGCAAACTGCTCTTTAAGTTCAGCACTTGTCTGCGCCGCACCCCCATACTTAATAACAATCTTCTCAGCGGCAAATTTTTTAATAAACGGCAACGCATCAAGCAGTGTTTTGACTACATCAATATTACTTTTCATATCGGTATCCCTTGATATACTCATCAGTTTGAGTAAATATTTCATTTTTGAGTGCTAATTTTAACTTCATTTCAGAGATAGGCAACTTAAAGCCCATCATCTTCACCCTGTCTTTAGAGGTGCACAGAATACTTGATGCGCCATATTCTGCTAAAAGTTTCTGAAGTTTTGATTCATCAAAATAGGCATGGTCTTCAAGGTAGATTTTCCCTACCACGCCTGCTGGCAGATAACTATCCAGTCTCTTAGGGTTAGAGATAGCTGTCACTAAAAGCATTTTTTGGCTCAGATTTTCAAAACTCACTTCACGGATAAACTCTTTGCCTTCTGTGACAATCAGATCGGCAACTTTTTTTTGTGAAGCAAACTCCCTAAAAGGACCTGCGGGGAAAGTGTGGTGATTGGGGATAGTTTGAGGTTGAAGCAGTATCTCAAATTTATCTATATGTACACGATTGAACCCATCATCAAGTATAATCACGTGTGCACCCTGTTTTTTCGCCAAATCAATCGCTGTTTCTCTCTTTTCTGAAACAATGACATCTGCATTTGGCAACGAAAGTGCCATCAGCATCGCTTCATCTCCGCTTTGTGTGACATCTGTGAGTATCTCACCCCTGTGGCTTACTTGAACCAGTCCCCAACTTTGGCGTCCATACCCCCGAGATATGACCGCCACATCCTCATAGCGCGACGCTAAAGCGATGACAAAAGGGGTTTTTCCAGAACCTCCCACGATGAGATTGCCCACAGAGATGATGGGGATACCAAAAGTTTTTCTGTCTGCACACTGTCTACGAAGCCACATACCTGCCCCATACAGCCAAGAAAGCGGAAGCAGTACAAAACTTGCCACACGATGATACCATCTGGGCGTAAAGAACATTGCTTCAAAAAAAGCTCTCATGAACAAACCTTGGCGCCTAGTTTCAAAATCTCACTACAACTGAACCCTGCCTCTTTTCTTGCTTCGACATTCACATGTGGTCTATGTTTGGCAAGCAGTTTGTAACGCTCGAGGATGTCGAAATAGACCGCTTCTTCGTCTCCTTCTTTAATCCCTTCTTGTTTACACACATACTTGAACCACCTGTCGCCTTTGTGCACATGATCAATCTCTTCAGCATAAATGAGAGTGAGTGAATCAATCAGTTGTTTTACCTCTTTGTTTTTGCGTTTATTGTCCAATTTTTTGATGATTTGAGGGTTTACATCCAAGCCTGACGCTTCATAATACCGTGGTACAATCGCCATGCGTTCCAAAAGACTGTGAGCGGTATGCGTTGCAGCATCAAAAAGCCCGCTATGCACAGGAAAATCCCCATACACATATCCCAACTGGTGCAAGAGTGATTCAAGCATCTTAAAATGGCGTATCTCATCACTGGCTACTTCAAGCCAGTCTTTCTTATATGCCACAGGCATGTGTGGGTAGCGATACACCGCATCCAGTGCCAAATCAATCGCCGAATACTCGATATGTGCTACCGCGTGCACCAAAGTAGCCAAGCCCTCTTTGCTGTCAAAATCTTTTCTTGCAGGCAAATCTCTGGGATCGACAATGTGGCATTTGGAAGCATAGGAGGGGTTCAAAAAGAGTGTTGGCGTAAAATCATCAGGTATGCTTACCTCATTTTGGCTACAATAGTCCAAACATGAAGCAGTGACTGCTTCTTTGAGCAGTATATCATCACTCAGTATGGCCTGCTCTAGGATTTTAACTATATTCATCGGAGCATTATAACACATGCAAATCAAAATGCAAGCTATGGGCGCAACCCAAACCAACTGCTATATCGTCACTGTAGACGGGAAAGATTTTATTATTGACCCCGGTATAGGTGCCACAAAATGGGTGCTTAGCAATGTAACAAATCCTGTTGCTATTTTAAACACGCATGGACATTTTGATCATGTCTGGAGCAACCATGAGCTGCAAGTTGCACTTCATATTCCACTCTATTGTCCAAAAGGTGATGCTTTTATGCTTCAAAACTGTCCGCTTGGCCAAAGCGTACCGCCAAGTGATGTCGATTATCTGGTAGAGGGGGACGAGACGCTGGAGATAGCGGGAGTAGAAATACGCTACCGTCATTTCCCTGGACATACTCCAGGATGCAGTATCATTCAAATTAATGATGTATGGTTCAGCGGAGATTTTCTCTTTCAGCAATCCATAGGACGCTGGGATTTTCCCTTCTCAGATGGGAAAAAAATGGTGCAAAGTCTACAAAAAGCGATGGAAATAAAAGAAGATTTTACAGTCTATCCGGGACACGGTTCAAGTACGACACTCAAGGCAGAGCAACGCGTCTTGCCCTACTGGATCGATCAGGTACACTCAACAATTTAAGTCTGACAAAACATGCTTGTCGGGCACAAAAGCAGTAAATTTTCCTTCAAAGACAGGCTTTTCATCTACAAAAGCTTGCACTTCTACTTCTCTTTTTTTCCCTTTTTCGCCTATCACTCTTGCCTTACATAATACGGCATCACCAGTCTTCACAGGAGCCGTAAATCTGCAAGTTGATGAACCAAGGACAACCAAAGGATCATTGACTGCACTCATCGCAGCAAAATCTGCTGCGCCAAATATAAATCCGCCATGTACCAAACCTAGGACATCAGCTGCCATAGAGTGTGTTGTATGAAGTAACACTTCTGCATAGTTTGGCTCAAGCCTGACTACTTTACCGCATAAAGAAGTATCGATAGCCAGATGTGTAGCGTGGTCTGTCATCTTAGTTTGCGCCGCATTTGCCTGATTCGCATTTACCCGATTCACACTTCATCTCAAAGGGTTTTAACGCGTTGTCTTTTGGAGCTTCAGCAGCATCAAATGCACCTTCACTGTAGAGCACATAGGCAAAAAGAGCCCCGAGTGCAGCAATAATCAACAATAGATAAAGAAAGAATTTTTTCATGGTAAACCTAGTCTAAAATTATTAATACGAAAATTTATATCCGCGTCTACGAACAGTATGAATCACCTGAAATCCAAGAATACTCTTAAGACGTTTACGAATTTGGTTGATAGCAACCTCTACCGTATTATCACTCACATACTCAGGCTCTTCCCATAGTGCATTGATGATTTCATCTTTGGAAAAAACACGTTGTTTTCTTAGAGCAAGATACGCCAAAATATCAAAGGTTTTGCCGTTTAAAGAGACAATTTTTTCATCGTATTCTATTTTTTTGTTTGCTATATCAATAACAAGTTTGCCGATATCAACCTGCGTACCAAAAAGATGTCTCATATTTGCCAAAACTCTTGCGGCAATAAGATCAGGATGCTCGCAGTGTCTATACACCACATCATCCACGCCAAGTGAAAAGAAAGCAGACTGCTGCTTCAAGTTTGAGGTGAGTATCATGATTTTCGTTTCACTCTTTTTCTTTTTGACTTCGTTTACATAACGCTCAAGTGAAAACTTCACGCCCTCATCGACGATGATGACGAGTTCATAGTGCCTAAAATCGGTGAAATTCGTCGCATCATACATATCTTTGGCATAATCAACAATACAAATAAAATATTTATCTAATTCTTTTTCAAGTTCTTTGACATATTCGTCACTGAACCCCACTGTCAGTATTCTCATTCTTTTCCAATCAACGAGAAAGCGAACCAAAACTTAAATTTTTTCTACTTTTCTCTTTTATTAGCGTATTTATAGCAAAAAGTAGCTTATTTAAAAATAAAAGTAACTTTAAGCTTTATGTGCTTTAATATATACCCTTTTAGGTGCAGGATACCCCTCTACAGTCTTCGTATCATCATTTGGGTCAAGAAAATCTTCAAGACTTTGGGTGTCTATCCATTCTGTCTTTCTTTGTTCATGTGGCTCAGTTTTCATGATTTCAAGTACCTCAACACTTTCAAACCCTGCCCTATGACACCAATTTTTCAACGCATTGACCGTAGGAATAAAATAAATATTGGGGATTTTTGAGTAGCGTTCATTGGGTGTCAGACAAATCTCCTCTTCACCGTCTATCATGAAGGTATCCAAGATCAGTTCACCGCCTTTATTGAGCCCTTTATAGAGTGACTTGAGCATAGCAACGGGGTCTGAGCGATGGTACAACACGCCCAGACAAAAAAGTAGATCAAAAGTGTGTTCATAAAACTCTACATGTTCCACACCCAAAAGTTCATACACGATGTCCGACTGTACAAAATGATTCATAAACTGAAATTGTGAAAAATAAAGCGCTGAAGGATCAAAACCGATGAGTTTTTTAGGATTGTGAGAAAGCATACGAAACAGATAATAGCCGTTATTGCAGCCTATATCGCCTACGATTTTACCCTCTAGGTTAAAATGGGGTTCTAACAGATTGTATTTGATGTGGCTTTGCCATTCGGAGTCGATAAAGAGTTCATTGATTTGAAACGGCCCTTTTCGCCAAGGCTTCATCAACAGTGCAGTCTCTTTGATCTTTTCTGCATCCTCAAGAGTGAGTTGCGGGATGCCTATCTCTACTCTATCGCCAAGTAAAACGTCAACATGAGCATACGTTCCGAGTTTAGCAATGGCTTCCTGATAGGGCTGTATATTTTTCCATGTCAGCCATTTTTGACGCTCTTCTCGCAGTGCATTTAAATCCAAGGTTTGCTTACTTTAGGTACGCTTTTTTAATTGTTTGGTCAAACATTGGCCTGCTGCTGCCTGCAGATACCGATACATTTTCCAACTTTTGCACCACATCCTGCCCTTTGATCACTTCGCCAAATATGGTGTGTTTGCCATTGAGCCAGCCAGTCGGTGCAGTCGTGATGAAAAATTGGCTGCCGTTTGTTGTAGGCCCGCTGTTTGCCATGGCTAGCAGATAGGGCTTATCAAAGACTACATTGTTGGCAAACTCATCTTTAAACGGTTTTTTCCAGATAGACTCACCCCCAGTACCGTTTCCAAGCGGATCACCGCCTTGGATCATAAACCCTTTGATGATTCTATGAAAAATCAGCCCATTGTAATATCCGTTTTTAACATGCGTCGTGAAATTCTCCACAGCTAAAGGTGCAACTTCTGGGTACAATTTAAGCTCGATGTTACCGACATTGGTCTCAAGTACCACGATTGTATCTTTAGCCAACGCCAAAACACTCAAACCTAACAACAAAAAAGCCAACACAATTTTTTTCATCTTTTTATCCTTTGTAAATGTCGGGAAATTATAACCATTTTAAAATTTTATTTGGCATAATCCACCGCTCTAGTCTCTCTAATGACATTGACTTTGATCTCACCGGGATATTGCACTTTTTCCTGTATCTCTTTGGCTATCTCTTTGCTCAAAAGTACGGCTTCGTTGTCACTCATCTTTTGCGCATTGACAAAAACCCGTATCTCTCTGCCTGCATTGATGGCATACGCTTGATCAACATAAGCTTTGCTTAGGGCGATGGTTTCAACCTCTTTGACCCGTTTAGTAAAACTTTCAAGTACCTCTCTTCTGGCTCCGGGTCTTGCTGCAGAGAGTTTATCGGCTGCACACACGGCTGCACTCTCTACCGAATCGGGTTCTGCAAGTCCATGATGTGCGTAAATCGCATTGATAACGGTTGGATGCTCGCCGTACTTACGGCACAGATCAGCACCGATATCCACGTGTGAACCACCCAAATCCTGCGTCAGTGCTTTGCCGATATCATGCAGCAAACCTGCTCGAAGTGCGAGTTTTTCATCTCCGCCCATCTCCGCTGCCATCACCCTGGCAAGTTTGGCGACCTCAAGGGTATGTGCCAGTGCATTTTGACCATAGCTTGCCCGGTATTTCATCCGTCCCAAAAGCCTGACAAGCTCTTCATGCATCGGGAAAAGTCCCATGTCGATGAGGATATTTTCACCCTCTTCGTAGGTCTTCTCTTCAAACTCCTCTTGGACTTTTTCATGCACCTCTTCGATGCGTCCAGGGTGTATGCGCCCGTCTTCAACGAGTATCTCTATGACCCGTGTTGCGATGGCTCTTCTGTACAGATTAAAAGAACTAACCATGATCACGCCAGGGGTTTCATCTATCACGATATCGACACCCAAAAGCATTTCAAGGGTTTTGATGTTGCGCCCCTCTTTGCCGATGATACGTCCTTTATGTTCATCGCTTGGCAACGTAATGAGGTTTATAAGCCGTTCCCCTGCAAACTCTCCTGCGTACCTCGTGGTAGCTTGAGCCAAAATATAATTGGCTTTTTTCTCCCCTTCATGCTTTGCTTCCTGTTCATACCGGCGCACGATGGCTGCAACATCGGCTCTGCTCTGCTCTTCAACTTTTGCCAAAATATATGCCTTGGCTTCTTCTTTGGTAAAAGAAGCGACATGCTGCATCTTGTCTACAGCCTGCGCTATCTCGTCCTGTTTTTTCTTTTCGAGCTTTTCAAGCACCGTCTCTTTGTCTATAAGCTTCTTTTCAGTCTGCCTGATACTCTCTTCTTTAGCCGCAAGCTCTTTTGACTGCAAAATGAGTGCACGATGACGACCGTCGAGTTTGGCAAAGCGTTTTTGGTATTCACGCTCCAGCTCCAGTTCTGTTTCTTTGATCTTCACCTCTGCTGATTTTACCAGAAGTTCTGTCTCATGTTCTATCGCTTTGGCTTTGGCTTTTGCCTCCATCATCATATGCGAAAGCATGCTCTTGGCACTCTTTTTAAACCATACATAACACAGTCCTGCCCCGATGGCGATTCCGGCTAAAGCGGTCATGCTTATTGGTATTACCATAGCTGTCCTTTTATTGCACCATCCTGACTAAACTTAACGTTGTAAAAATGGCTGCGCAGTGATAATCATATCTGCTTTGACATCATGATCATCTGTAACGATTGTTGGGCTATAACACCAGTGGCGTGCTACAAATACAGTATAGTTTATGGTTTTATCTTGTTTTTCAAAAAATCTATCATACATACCTTTGCCAAATCCTACACGCCTGTGTGTCGCATCTGTACCCACCATGGGCACGATAGCCATATCTAACTTTTTTTTTCTAAATTGTTTTGAGTCGTTTGGTTCTTTGATTCCATATTGTTTTGTCTTCAGTGGAAGTCTATATTTTACCAATCTGAAACTTGCACCTTCCATAAACGGAACATAAAGCACCCTCTTTTCTTTGCGCAGTTGTGTGATGAGCCCGTAAAGGTTCACCTCATTCTTTAAGGGCAGATACGCCATCAACTGTTTAGCTTTACGTTCCTTGATGATGCCGTACAACAGTGCTACAGTCTTCTTGTCTTTGAGGTAACTTCCATAACCAGAAGCCTTCTCTAGCTGTCTCAGACAGCGTGACCTAAATGCTTTTTTTTGCTCTTCTTTGCTTTGTTTCATGATACTGCTCATTCTGTATTGTTAATGCTCTTTGGGTATAATCGCCCTACGAATTATACCTAAAGGGACTGTGTGCATAAAATAGCTGTTTTACTTTTACTCGTATCGCTCTTAGGTCTAGTCGGTTGTGAAGACAAACCTGATGAAGACACCCTCTCCGATACTGAAAATACCACAGAAATGCTAACAAAGCAGCATGGCAAAAAACACAAAAGCACACAAGAACCCACAACCTTTACCCTACAAGGGGCACACTCGCAGGAGTATAACCTCACCGTTTACGATGAAGATCTTGAAATAAAAGACCAAAATGCCCCCATTGTGCTCTTACATTTTTTTGCCACATGGTGCCAGCCTTGTATCTGGGAGATGCCCTACCTGAATGATTTGCACAAAAAATACCGCAAAGAGCTTTTTATTGCAGGCATTCTCACCCATGACAACATCGAGAAACCGGCTCTGCAAACCGTTATCGCCAAAAATGGTGTCCGTTACTTTGTCTCCAACTCAGCGCAAAACGATGCCTTTGCTGCACGCCTAACAAGTACACTGGGACTTCCTGAAAACTTCACCATACCGCTTATTGTCATATACGTTGAGGGCAGATACTTTACCCATTATGAAGGCAACATCCCCGTAGAGATGATAGAATACGACATCGAACAAGCCAAAAAACAACTCAAATCAAGGTAATCTTATGTTCAATCTATTTAAAAAAGTACTTGGCAGAACCAATGATGCCATCAAAACCGTTGCGCCCACCAAACGCAAAACCATAAGCAAAGAAGAGCTTGAAGAGATATTGCTTGAAGCTGATGTACAATATGCACTGGTAGAAAGACTGTTGAGCGGATTGCCTGAGACGGTAAACCGCATCCAGACCTTTAACTCGCTCATCTCCATTTTTCAGTACGCTGCAGACTTTAAAGAGAGTGACGCCAAACCTTTTGTGGAGATGATCATCGGTGTCAATGGTGCAGGAAAAACCACCACCATCTCCAAACTGGCGTATAAGTACAAACAAGAAGGCAAAAAAGTCATACTCGGTGCTGGCGATACCTTTCGTGCTGCTGCCATCGAACAACTCAGCAGATGGGCTGCCAAACTGGAAATCCCCATCATCGCAACCCAACAGGGACATGACCCCTCAGCAGTGGTCTATGACACCATAGAGTCAGCCAAAGCCAAAGGCTTTGATAACGTCATCATAGACACCGCAGGAAGACTTCACACCCAAACCAACCTTTCTGAAGAGCTCAAAAAGATGATCCGCATCGCAGGCAAAACGCTCGAAGGCGCACCACATAGAAAGATGCTCATCCTTGACGGTACACAGGGAAGCTCATCCATCAACCAGGCAAAAGCGTTTAATGAAATGATAGGCATCGATGGCATCATCATCACCAAACTAGACGGCACCGCCAAAGGCGGCTCAGTACTGAGCATCGCAGATGAACTCAAGATGCCCATCTTTTACATCGGTACAGGCGAGCAGCCCGAAGACCTCATCGAGTTCAAAGCCAACGCCTTTGTCAATACTATCTTGGATGAGATTTTTATGTGAACCACCCCGCCATAAATGACGGAGCTTCCTAGAAACTCCAAACTAATGTTTGGATATTAAGAGGCTTTGGCGATAGTCCCTACCGCATTGAGAATATTTATGCTTGCGTTGTGGTCTGCGTTTGAAGTGTATTTACACTTCTTGCAAACAAACAATGCCTGACTTTCTCTATTCTCTTTTTCGATATGTCCACAACAAGAACATTTTTGAGAAGTGAACTTTGGATCAACCTTAATAAGTTGTCCCCCATTTCTCTTTAGTTTGTACTCCAAAAGTTCAAAGAATCTTCCCCAGGATTGTTGCAATATAGAACGGTTAAGTCCTGATTTTGCAGAAGATCTCATATTGGGATTTTCTATTGAACCCTTTGCCTGTTTTGACATATTTTTGATTTTAAGATTTTCTACCGCTATGGTTTGGTTTTCACTTAGCTTTTTTGTAATTTCCCTTGACTTGTTTATAAAAATATACTATGCTATTATAAATAATTAAACAAAAGGCATGAAAGATGATACCTTATAATCCAGATTTTCTTGAAAATGTTGTTGTATTCACAGAAGATGAAAAAGTATTTCTTGATGCACTCAACGATAAAGTATCTTTATTTAAATTTCTCGCAAATAAGAGTTTTATTGATAAGTTTGGTATGGATTTTATACACACCTCTGCCAAAATAGAGGGAAACACTTATGACAAAAATGATACGCTCACCTTGCTTGAATACGGGCGTACAGCTGGGGGGAAAAGGTATAGTGATGCGAAGATGATCCTGAATATGCGGGATGCCTACGAATTGTTTATCAAGGAAGATTTGGTTGTCAATAAAGGCACGTTAAAAGACTTGCACTATATCTTGTCAGATGAAATGGTTGTGGACAGGGAAAGAGCTATGCCAAGAAATGAAGAGGTAACCATTAGGGGATGCGAATATGTACCTCTTGCCACTGCCGAAAAGCTTGACGATGAACTCAGCTATATGTTTGAAAAATATGAGACAATCGAAAACGCTTTTGATAGAGCAATCTATCTGCATTGCAATTTAGCATATTTGCAATATTTTAAAGACTGCAACAAAAGAACGGCAAGAATGATGCTGAATGTTTCGTTGAAACAAAACGGCAAAATGCTCTATATTCCTAATGAGGAAAGGGTATCTGAATATTTATCATCAGTTGTTTCATACTATGAGACGGGAAAATATGATAAATTCAAGGCATATTTTATTAATGAGTATAAAGAGACTGTTGATTCTATTTTAGCTGTTGAAAATGCTAAAACACAAGAACAAAAAAGACCTCTAAGAAGAAAAACATAGATGCTCAAAGCCTACAAATACCGCATCTACCCAACCAAAGAGCAAATCACATTGATTGAAAAACACTTTGGCTCTACACGCTTTCTCTATAACTACTTTTTGGAGTACCGACAAAAAGCCTATGCAAACGGTAATCAAAAAGTAGGCTACATCACAACACAGGCAGAACTTACCAAACTT
>JAABRH010000033.1 GCA_011391015.1 Sulfurovum sp. | reverse complement strand
ATGGCAACCAGTGCGGGCAGCGGCATCATGACCGAAAGCACGCCAAACCCCGTAGCGACACCTTTGCCGCCTTCGAATGAGAGAAACACTGAAAAGCAGTGACCTACTACCGCCAGTACAGCGATCGTCCAAAGCACTGATTCAGGCGTACCAAGCACTTTGGCTACCACGATGACAATGATACCTTTGATCGCATCTAAAAAAAGTGTAACTGCACCCAACTTTTTGGCGAGTTTCGCATCTTTCTCTTTGACCACACGCAAGACATTGGTTGCGCCGATATTGCCGCTGCCTGCCTCTTTGATGTTGACACCGGCATACTTTTTAGCCAGCAGATACCCAAAAGGAATGCCGGCGATCACATACGCGGCAAGATAGAGCAAAATATTTTGATTGAGTAAAAAGTCCATAGCAACTCCACTGTTGAGTTTAATATGCAATTTTAACCGAATTTTGATAAAATAGCCCCAATAATTAAGGATAAGAACATGAGCATAGACTATAAAGCAGAAATAAACAGACTGAAAAAAGAACTTCAGGTGACTGTGGTTGCGCATTATTATCAGAGAGATGAAGTGTTTGAGATGGCAGATATCGTGGGTGACAGCCTTGAATTGGCGCGCAGGTGCCAAGTCGATACTAATCCTTGGGTTGTCTTTTGTGGTGTGGGTTTTATGGGGCAGTCAGTTAAAGTCATCGCGCCATATAAACGGGTGTTGATGCCCAAAATTGCCTGTTGTGCGATGGCGCGTATGATGGATGGCTCGTACTTCGAGGAGTCAGTGCAGTATATGGTGCAAAGAGGAATTGCCAGAGAAGATATCTTGCCTATCACCTATATCAACTCGGATGCTTCAGTCAAGGCCAAAGTAGGCGAGATGGGCGGGATGGTCTGTACCTCTTCGAATGCGTTTAAGATCATTCAAAAAGGGCTTGAGAGCGGCAAGAAGATCCTCTTTGTTCCTGACAGATGTTTGGGGCAAAATTTTGCGATACAGATGGGGCTCAAGTCTTGTGTGATCGGGGTAGAAAAAGAGGGTAAAGCGTGCGACCCCAAAGAAGCAGACATCATCTGTTTTAACGGGTTTTGTTCCGTGCATCAGCTCTTTAGTGTTGACGATATAGCCTTTTACCGCAACAAATATCCGGGTATCAAGATAGCCGTGCATCCAGAGTGTGACCCCTCTGTGGTATTGGCGGCTGATTTTTCAGGTTCTACTTCGCAGCTGATTAAATATGTCAATGAATTGGATCCGGAACAAAAAGTAGCCGTGGGCACAGAGTATAACTTGGTAAACAGAATGCGAAAACACAATACCTATGTACTCTCATCCACCAAACCCGAATGTCCTACGATGAATGAAACGACACTGGAAGATTTGTACAGAACATTAAAATCCATAGAAGACAACAAGCCCCTTAATGAAATACTCGTTGATCCGCACACGATCGAGTATGCAAACCTTGCGTTAGAGCGTATGTTGGCGATTCACTGATGCAGAAAGAATCGTTTTTAAGAGCCTTGGTGGCTGAAGATATCGGTCGGGGAGATCTTTTTGCCCGTATTAGTGTCAGTAAACCCATACGGGCATATATCATTGCAAAGAGTGAGGGTGTGTTTGCAGGAGAAGAGTATGTGCAGAAACTAGCGCGTATGTATGATTTTGCAGTAGAGTGGAAAGTGTCTGATGGATCTTCTTTTTCCAAAGGTGATATACTGCTTGAAGTCTTAGGGGATTCAAAAACTATTCTCTCCTTGGAGCGTTGTATCTTGGATATGGTGTTGCATGCAAGCTCTATTGCTACTCTGACTGCACGCTATGTTGATGCCATTAAAGATACAGGCGTGAAGTTACTTGATACCCGTAAAACCAGACCCCTGTTGCGTGAGTTTGAAAAGTATGCGGTACGCTGCGGCGGGGGTATCAACCACCGTATGGGGTTGGATGACTGTTTGATGCTCAAAGATACACATCTTCAAACCATAGACAATTTGGATACGTTTATGAAAGAAGTGCGCCAGAAGATACCTTTTACCTCCAAAGTGGAAATCGAATGTGAGAGTTTAGAGATGGCTAAAGTTGCGATGAGGGCAGGAGCAGATATCGTGATGTGTGACAATATGTCCCTTGAGATGACAAAAGAAGTGGTAGCCTACCGAAATGCACACTTTCCCCATATCCTGCTTGAAGCAAGCGGCAATGTAACACTTGACACAATTGAAGCCATTGCCCAAACGGGCGTGGATGCAATCAGTTCAGGTTCTGTCATCCATCAGGCAAACTGGATTGATCTGTCTATGAAAGTGCACAATTGAAAGAAAGGCTTAGATGACCGTACAAGCTCTTCCTTTTTCAGAAGTAAAAGCGACACTTCAGAATGCAGCAACTGTCACCATCCTCTCGCATCTCAATCCTGATGCAGATACTTTGGGTACAGCATTGGGCATCTATGCACTCTTAAGTAAAGAGAAGCATCTTAAAGTCGAAGTGGTCAATGCTTCGCGTGAGCTGCCGCTTCATCTTGATTTTTTGCCCCATTTCCAAAAAATCAAACAGCAGATGGATTATAAAGAGAGTGTCATTATTTCATGTGATTGCGGCAGTATCGATCGCTTGGGTTTTGATCTTACCGGTAGAGAGATCATCAATATCGATCATCATCACAGCAATACAAGATACGGAAGCCTCAATGTGGTACTGCCTGAGTATGCCTCCGCATCACAGGTGTCATTTGCATTATTTAAAGAGTTGTACCCTATCAGTAAAGACGCAGCGACCTGTTTTTATAGCGCATTGCTTTCTGATACCCGATATTTTACTACAACTTCTGTCAATGAAGAGGTTTTTCATGTGGCCAGACTTTTGGTCGAAGCCGGTGCGAACCCCAACGATATTGCGTACCATTTTACACAAAGACGACCGCTTAGTTCTTTTCGCATATTGGAAAAAGCACTGGCATCTTTGACTTTGGTTCATGATGCCAAAGTGGCAACGCTCAGGGTCACACAAGATGATATTATAGCGACTGGGGCTAGTATGCCTGATTTGGATGGCATTGTCGATTATGCGAGTTCGCTGGTCACCGTTGAGGTGGCAGTGTTTACGATGGAATTAAGCGAGGGGATTCGTGTCTCTTTGCGCAGTAAAAAGGTTGATGTCTCCCAAGTTGCCCTTGCTTTTGGCGGTGGCGGACACAAGGTGGCAGCAGGATTTACCCTCTTGCAATGCGGATTACAAGAAAGTATCGATACAATTTTATCCAAGATACAAGAATTAGGATTACTCAATGGCAAATAGAAGTGGCGGAATAATAATAGGCGGTTTGCTCGTGTTGGCATTACTTGGGGGGGCAGGGTATGTTTATACTGCACCCGAATTTGAGCGGGTTGCACCAACTGTTCAGGGCGAACAGACTCTCTTTTGGAACCTAAGCGAACCCATTAAAATCAGCCTCAGTGACAATACGGGTCTTAAACATTTTGAACTTGTTATGAGTGACGGGCAAAAAAGTTTGATTGTAGGGCAGGGTAATATTGATGAAGGCGTGAAAGAGCAGACACTGATGGTGAAGTATCCCCAAAGCAAAGTACTCGACCCTAAAGTAAAAAAGCTCACCCTCAAAGTCACTGTAACCGATAAAAGTCTGTGGCAGTTCTTCCAAGGCAATAAAAGCGAACAGACAATAGATATTACGGTTGACACCATCAGACCCAATGTCAATCTGCTTTCAAACTCATACAGTATGACACAAGGCGGAAGTGCATTGGTGGTATTTCAGGCAAGCGATGAAAAACTTGATAGATTGTATGTTGAAGCAGCAGGTAACACATTTAAAGCACAGCCTTACAAAAAAGAAGGGTACTATGCGGTCCTTTTTGCCTGGCCGTTCAATAAACAGGATTTCTCAGCCAAGATCGTTGCTATTGACGCCGCGAAAAACCAACGTGCAGTCGAAGTGCCTCTGTATCTCAAAACACATCAGTATAAAGTCTCGTATATAGAAGCTACCGATAAATTTATTGATGGAAAGATTACTGATTTGGCATCGGGCAATCCTGAATTTGCAACTATTAATGATAAAATTGAGAAACTCAAAGCCATCAATGAAACCATGCGTTTAGCCAATGAGAAGCTGATACATGATTTAAGCAGTGTTGTTTCTTCTGACGTGTTGCAGGAATGGAAAATCAACCATTTCTATCCGCTTAGAAACGGACAAAAGGTTGCAAGTTATGGAGATGAGAGACACTATTATTACGAGAATAAGGAGAATGAAGTTTCTTTGTCTTTTCATGTGGGGTATGACTTGGCAAGTACAAAGATGGCAACCATCAAAGCATCCAATGCCGGTAAAGTAGTCTATGCCGGTGAAAATGGTATTTATGGCAATATGCCTATGATTGACCATGGGTTGGGGTTGTATAGTCTTTATGGCCACTGTTCCCAGCTGTTAGTCAATACAGGCGATGAGGTTAAAGCCGGTGATGATATAGCCAATACGGGTGTCACAGGCTTAGCTCTGGGGGATCATCTGCATTTTGGTCTTTTGGTGCAAGGTATAGAAGTCAGACCCGTAGAATGGTTTGATAAAGAGTGGATTCGTAAAAATATCGATAATGTATTCACAGCAGCCGATAAGATTATTGAAGGTAAATAGTTCACAAATTCTACACAGTAAAGTGCTATTCTTTGCGATTGGGATAAATTCTGACTATAATAGTCACAAGAAAACATGTTAAAGGAGGAAGCAATGCAGCAAAGAACACTGAAAAAACCTGTTGAAGTTGTCGGCATTGGCTTGCACAAGGGTGAGCCTATCAAGTTAAGACTTGAGCCACTTCCAGCAGATGCAGGCATCCTCTTTTACCGTGAAGATTTGGCAATGAGTATACCCCTTTCTCCTGATTCGGTGATAGATACACGCATGGCTACCGTCATAGGAAACGAAAAAGGATTTATCTCCACTATAGAGCATTTTCTCTCCGCCGTGTATGCCTACGGTATAGACAATATGCGGGTGATAGTCAATGGAAATGAAATGCCGATCATGGATGGCTCATCCATCTCCTTTTGTTTGTTGTTGGATGAAGCAGGTATTCAAGAACAGGATGCGGTGAAGAAAATTTTGTGTATCAAGCAAACAGTCGAAGTCTGCGATGGAGAGAAGTTTGTACGCTTATCTCCTCATGATTCTGCACAGTTTGATTTTCGTATCAAGTTTGATCACCCTGTCATCGGTGATCAGTCAGAATCTTTTGCTTTTAGTACCAAAAACTTCATCGAAGAGATTGCGCGGGCACGAACATTCGGATTTGCCAAAGATATACAGTATCTGCAAAGTCAAAATCTCGCCTTGGGAGCAACGCTGCAAAATGCCATCGGTTTAGATGATTATAAAGTGCTCAATCCAGAAGGTCTGCGTTTTGAAAATGAGTTTGCAAGACACAAAATACTCGATGCCATGGGTGACATGATGGTTACAGGATACAACATCCTTGGCAAATACGAATCCTTTGCAGGAAGTCATGCATTAAATTATCAGCTTACGACCAAATTGCTTTCAGATAGCAAAAATTATGATTTTGTTGCAGTGGAAGAATTACAAAGTAGAGTGTTTGCAAAAAGCTTTGCCTAAATCATACGACCTTCTTGTCATTTCCATTGCATCGCCTTTGCTTATAGGGGTTTATGAAGAGGGTCGTCTTGTCGAAACTTTGATGTCTGAGCAGAAAACCTCCGAATCGCTTTTGCCTTTACTGCAAGCGTGCTTGAAACGGTATGCTGTCTGCCGAATCATCTACACCAGAGGTCCAGGGTCATACATGGCGATAAAACTGACCTACATTATGCTGAAGAGCATCGAAATACTCTTTGGCATCAAGTGTGTAGGGTGTAGCGGTTTTGCTTTAAATGAAGGCGCTCCTATCAAGGCAGTGGGAAATCTCTATTTTATCAAGGAAAAAAAGACTATAATTACAAAAAAATATGAACAGCCCGTTGATGCAAGGTTCCTCTTGCCTCAATCTATTCATGATCTTGAATTGGATGAAGAATCTGTACCAGATTATGTCTTGCCGGCTGTCTAGTATCTATACGCTAAAAAACTGAAATCTGCATTGTAATTTTTTCGAAATTCTTTTGGGTTGTAATACTGCAGGGGTCTGCAGTGTAGGTTTTACTCTAAAGGCGTTCATATAAGGACAAAGATGTTTATAAGCGTACCCGCTACTTCGGCAAACCTGGGGCCTGGGTTTGATACCTTGGGACTTGCTGTAGATTTAAGAAATGAAATCATCATCACCCCTTCAAAATTTTTAAGTATTTCAACACACGGTGAGGGATCAGACAATCCAAAGATTAAGAAAAATACGCTTTTTCTAAGTATTTTTACCGAAAATTATAAACGTTTGACTGAGAGAGAAGATAATTTTAGATTTGAATTTCATAACCGCATACCTATTTCAAGAGGATTAGGGAGCTCTTCAGCGGTCATCGTTGCAGCCCTAAGCGCAGCCTATACCGCTGCAGATAAAAAATACAATAAAAGAGAAATTCTCAATCAGGCATTGCGCTATGAGCATCACCCTGACAACATCACCCCAGCTGTGATGGGTGGGTTTAATGTGGCATGTGTAGAGGGAGATAAAGTTTACAGTAAAAAACGGCGGATGCCTGAGTACCTCAGGGCAGTAGTAGTTGTGCCTGATCGTACCATCTCCACTGCAAAATCCCGTACCATTTTGCCTAAAGTGTATAAAAAAGAAGAGACGGTCTATTCACTTTCGAGGTCTTCTTACATGACGGCTCTTTTTATGAGTGAGTCATGGGATTTGCTGCGTATCGCATCCAAAGACAAACTGCATCAGTCAAGACGGATGAAGATGATGCCTGAACTCTTTGATGTCCAAAAAGTAGCACTGAAGTATGGTGCGCTGATGAGCACACTTTCTGGATCCGGTTCTACCTTTTTCAATCTTGCTTATGATAAAGATGCGGATAAGCTCGCCGATGAGCTGCAAAAAAGTTTTCCGCAGTTTAGGGTTTTCACACTGGCGTTAGACAATAATGGTGTCATGACCCAAAGTTAAGCTGTGGGCTTAATCTCTTTTTAGGTATAATACGTATGAAAAAATCACAGCCGACACGTATGTGTATCACTTGCCGAAGCAGACATCCTCAACATACTTTGATTCGTTTACAACAAAAGGGTACAGAAGTTGTGATATTTGAGGGAATGGGCAGAAGTTTTTATCTTTGTGATACCTGTGTGAGGGATGAAAAAAAGATCAAAGGCTTAGCAAAACGTTTGAAACAGGATTTCGAGCGGTTTACTGAGTTTTTGGGACAGCTGACTAGATAGTCAGTTATGCACGTGTTGCATTATATTAAAGGAGTTAATAAAGAATGGATAAAGTTAAAATCCAAGAAATAGCAGATGAAGCAGGATTGTCAAACGGGGAACTGTTGGACAAAGCCAAAGAACTGGGCTTTAATGTTAAAGCCGCAAACAGTACTATCAGCATGGAAGATGCCGGCATCCTTGTGGATTATGCAATTAGCGGTGTGTTGCCAAAAGGTTTTGTAAAGCCAAATACCAAATCCAAAATTACCGTTACGAAAAAAACAGTAGAAACAGTACAGAAAAAAGATGTGCCAGAAGAATCACCTGTGCAGCAGGAGACTTTTGAGGCTGATGCACAAGAGGGTGTTCAGGAAGAAGTTGAAGCAGAAATCGCACCCAAAGAGATAAAGCCACGCAAAGGCATTTCTGTTGTGAGTAAAACAATAGAAAACGAAGTAGCAGTCGGTAGTGAAGAAGATGAAGAGAAGCCGATGAAAAAAACGCTTTCACGCGGTGGCATCAAAATCGTCAGAAAAGCCAAACCTGCACCGGTTCGTGCAGCAACAAAGATTTCCATGGAGGAACAGACACCTTCCTCGGCAAAAAGAAAACCCAAAAAAGTGGCAGAAGCTAGAGATACCGGTACCAAGATAGACATTTTTAATCATGAGAGCATGATGAGTGATATCGATAGCGGTTTTGGTGATGAAGAAATCGTACTTTTGGACTTTTCCGATAAAAATATCTATGAAGATATGATGCGCCAAGAGCAAAAACGCAAAGAAGAGATGAAAAAAAGAGAAGCGGCTAACGGCGGGACAGCAAAGGTCAGACAAGCATTTAAGCAACCGCAGACCCGCTCTTTAAAACGTGGCGGAAAACGTAAAAAATATGACAAAGTAGAAAACACAGAGGTGGTCACATCGGTTGAAATCCCTGAAAATGTAAGGGTCTATGAATTTGCCGAAAAAGTAAACCGTTCTGTAGGTGAAGTAGTGGGTGTTCTCTTTGCATTGGGTATGATGGTAACCAAAAATGACTTCCTAAGCAAAGATGAAATAGAGATATTGGCTGAAGAGTTTGAAGTAGAAGTTACAACAGTCAATCCGCTTGATGAACTTGACTACTCAGATGCTTATGATGCAGTAGAAGATGCAAACCTCGAAGAGAGACCACCCGTAATAACCATTATGGGGCACGTTGACCACGGTAAAACATCACTGCTTGACAGAATCCGTACAACAAAAGTCGCAGCCAAAGAAGCGGGCGGTATTACGCAGCATGTCGGTGCGTATCAGGTTGAGAAAAACGGCAAGAAGATTACTTTTGTTGATACACCGGGACACGAAGCCTTTACAGCCATGCGTTCGCGTGGTGCTCAGGCAACCGACATTGTCATCATCGTCGTTGCAGCAGATGATGGAGTAATGCCTCAAACCAAAGAAGCGATTTCCCATACAAAAGCCGCTGGTGTACCGATGATTGTGGCTATCAATAAAATGGATAAAGAATCTGCCAATCCAGATAACGTCAAGGCGCAACTCTCCGAGCTGGGCATCATCGCGGTCGATTGGGGTGGAGAATATGAGTTTGTACCTGTATCGGCGCATACTGGTATGGGTATAGATGACCTGCTTGAGACGATTTTACTGCAGGCTGAAGTAATGGAGCTACAAGCAGATGCAAGCAGACCAGCCAAAGCGGTTGTAGTTGAGAGTTTACTTGAAAAAGGGTTTGGTCCTGTAGCCAATGTGATTATCCAAAACGGTACATTGCGTATCGGTGATAATGTTATTGCGGGTAAAACATACGGTCGTATCAAAGCCATCAGACTCGATGACGGTAGTACCGTTAAAGAGATAGGGCCAAGTACACCGGCTGCTATTGTGGGACTCAATGAAGTTCCTGATGCAGGTGATGAGATGATTGTGATGGGTTCAGACAAAGAAGTTCGTGAGTTGGCAGAAAAAAGAGCTGAGTATGACAGAGCCAAACAGCTCTCCAAAAGTACAAAAGCATCTTTGGATGACCTTTCCGCACTCATTGCAGAGGGGCAGCTCAAGTCACTTCCTGTTATCATCAAAGCAGACGTGCAGGGTTCTCTTGAAGCCATTAAGGGTTCTTTGGAAAAACTGAGAAACGAAGAAGTGAAGGTGAACATTATCCACGAGGGTGTGGGTGGAGTGACTGAGAGTGATCTGACCCTAGCCGATGCCTCTGAGCATGCAGTTGTTCTTGGATTTAATGTGCGCCCAACCGGTGCAGTGAAGAAAAAATCCAAAGAGTTGGGTATCGAGATTCGGTCGTATTCGGTGATTTATGATTTGTTGGATGATGTCAAAGCATTACTTGGCGGTATGATGAGTCCTGTTATCTCTGAAGAAGTAACCGGTCAGGCAGAAGTTCGTGAGACTTTTGTGGTTGGTAAAGTTGGTACGATCGCAGGATGTAAAGTATCAGATGGTGTCATTACACGTAATGCAAAAGCCAGACTCATCCGTGACGGTGTCGTTGTCTATGAGAGTAAGATTTCATCCCTTAAACGCTTTAACGAGGATGTCAAAGAGGTCAAAAACGGGTATGAATGTGGTATTATGCTTGATGGTTATAATGACATCAAAGAGGGCGATACTATTGAAACCTATAAAAATGTTGAAGAGCAGGTAACACTCTAAGATGACCCATGAAGAGATCAAGCGGCATAGAGTAGAGTCTATACTCAAAGAGATTATTCCTGAAGCGCTGAGCTCTTTGGATGATGAGCGAATTAACGGCTTGGTTGTCACCGATGTGGTCTGTTCCAAAGGAAGATCGGATGCAAAAGTCTATTTGGATACATCATGTCTCAGCGAAAAAGAACAAAATGAAGCGCTTAGGCAACTACGCGCGGTTGCAGGCTATTTGCAAAACCATTGTAAACAGAGTGAAGGATGGTTTAAGGCGCCTGTGTTTACCTTTGAATTTGACCATCAGTTGGAAAAAGTAAGCAGAATGGAAGAGCTTTTTAAACAAATCAGTACACGTACTGCTGATCCTAAAGAAGAAGGGGATACTCACGATGAATCTTGAAACGCAAATAGCCAAGATAGTGGAAGCCAATGGTGCTGCACTGTATGATATTGAAATCGTCACTGAATTTGAAGAGACTATCTTTCGTATCCTTGTGACAAAAGCAGGTGGGGTCAGTCTTGATTTGTGTGCAGCTATATCTCATGAACTCTCTCCCTTTTTGGATGTACATCCTCCCATGAGTCAAGCCTACCGTCTTGAAGTCAGTTCCCCCGGCATAGAGCGAAAACTCTCAAAACCGGTGCACTTTAAAAACGCTATTGGTGAAAAAGTAAAACTCAAACTCATAGGTGGAAATCAACTGAATGGTGTTCTCAAAAATGCAGACGTTGAGGGTATCATACTTGAGATGCAAGAGGGTGAAGAGAATGTGGCATATGGTGGAATCAAAACGGCCAGAACTTATTTTGACTGGAATTGATCCAAGACTATAGCCCAGGGAGCGCTGCTTGTGAATGATGAATTTTATATGCAACTCGCCCTTAATAAAGCCTGGCAATGTCAAGGCTTAACCTACCCAAATCCGGCTGTAGGTGCTGTTGTGACATGTAAAGGTGAGATTGTAGCTATAGCAGCTCACGAAACGGCAGGGTCTTCTCATGCAGAAGTGTTGGCACTTGTTATGGCTTATGAAACCCTTACTTCTACACAGGTAGCCTTTGATTCCCAAAATGCTCAAAAAGCCCATGCCTTTCTTTTGAATCTTCCTCAAGATATTTTTAGCGAATGTACAATTTATGTTACACTTGAACCATGTTCACATGAAGGTAAAACACCCTCATGTGCCTCTTTGCTGCAAGTCTTGTCCTTAAAAAGGGTCGTGATAGGCACTGCTGATCCCATAGAAGGACATGCAGGAGGGATGCAGAAGTTAGGTTCAGTTACGGTGGGTGTACTCGAAGATGACTGTAAAGCCTTGATTGAACCTTTTTTGATCTGGCAAAAAAGAGCGTTTGTGCTTTTTAAGCTGGCACAGACGACCAATGCCCGTATCGGTTCAGATAACAGGTATTTGAGTTGTTCTGCTTCCTTGGAACACGTACATAGGCTTCGCGCGGTCTGTGATGTCTTGCTTGTAGGCGGTAATACAGTACGGGTTGATAGACCGACACTTGATTGCAGATTTATACAGGCTAAGGCACCCAATGTAAAAATCTATACCAAAGATGACAATTTTGACAAGGGTATCCCTCTTTTTAGCGTGCAGGACAGAAATGTTGTAGTAACAGATAACTTGGATTTTTTAGATACCCCTTCATTTGTACTTGTAGAAGGTGGAGAGGGGATGCTACATGTACTAAAAGAAAAGATAGACTGGTTACTCATCTACCAAGCCCCTAAGCTCTCTTCACATAATTTAACCTATAATACAACCATGAATTTAACTTTTTTGCATCACACCCAAAAAGATGTAGATTTGATGATATGGAGTAAACGCAGTGAACAGTAAAGAAGAAAAGCAAGATAAAATCGTACATATGTTTGATGATATTGCCCCAACTTATGATTTGGCAAACAGGGTTCTGAGTTTTGGCATCGATAAACAATGGCGCAAAAAAGGGTGCAACAAAGCCTATGATATTTTGGGTGTATCTTCGTTGGCTCAAATTACTGATGTGGCAACTGGTACGGGTGATTTGCTGCTGTATTGGAGAGATATTGCTAAAGAGCGTGCTATACAAGTGGGTAACTATGTAGGCATCGATCCTTCTGTGGGTATGCTGGATGTGGCCAGAACCAAAGTTAATTTTGCAGAGTTCATCGTGGGTAAAGCACAAGCCCTGCCTGTAGAAGATGCTAGTACAGATATCATTTCTATCTCATACGGTATTCGCAATGTGGTGGACAGAACTGAGGCATTGGCAGAGTTTTACCGTGCCTTGAAACCAAATGGCATCGTGGTCATTTTGGAGTTTACCAAACAAGAGCGCAAAAGTTTTATCGATAAAATAGTCTATTTTGGTATGAAACATATCCTTCCAAAAGTCGGAGGGTTGATATCCAGAAACTATGAAGCGTACCAATATTTGCCTGATTCGATAGAAGAGTTTCTGACTACAGAGATGTTAGTAAAAGAGCTTGAAGCAGCAGGATTTGAGATGAAGTATGTCAAATCATTTTCAATGGGTATTTCTACCCTGTTGGTTGCACAAAAAAAGTAAACATGCTTCAAAAGGCTTAATATGTCTCAAACCATGATGAGTGTATCCTCACTCAATACCAAAATAAAATCACTGTTGGAAGCGACATTCCTGCATATCTTTGTTGAGGGTGAAGTGGCTTCAGTGACCTACCACACTTCGGGACATGTTTATCTCTCCTTGCAGGATAAAGAGAGCAGTATCAAATGTGTGATGTGGCGTTCGGCTGCAGCCAAATTGAAATTTCGTATTGAAAAAGGGATGCACCTTGTCATTGAAGGCTCTGTGAGCGTCTATACCCCCCGTGGCGAATATCAGCTCCAAGTTCTACATGCTGAGCCTTATGGTAAAGGTGCTTTGGCTTTGGCGTATGAACAGCTCAAAGAGAGACTCAAAACCAAAGGCTACTTTGATGCACACAGAAAAAAGCCACTCCCTAAATATGTTCAGAAATTGGCATTGGTAACGGCAAAAGAGAGTGCGGCTTTGTATGATATGCTGAAGATTATTGAGCAGCGCTGGCCTTTGCTTGAGGTGGTGATTGTCGACACTTTAGTACAAGGTGAGCAGGCTGCAACACAGATAGCCAAAGCTCTACGGTATGCCGATAGTTTGGATGTGGATGTTGTAGTCGTGGGGCGCGGCGGCGGCAGCAGCGAAGATTTGTGGTGTTTCAATGAAGAGGCGGTTGCTGATGCGATTTTTATGATGCGTAAGCCTGTTGTGAGTGCCGTAGGGCATGAGGTCGATGTGATGATCAGTGATTTTGTGGCAGATCTGCGCGCGCCAACACCCAGTGCCGCCATGGAGATGATACTGCCTGATGCAAGAGAGATAGTGTACACTTTGATGCAGAGTAGTGAACAGTTCTCCTACAGTATCGAGCAGAAACTACAGCGTTTATTGCGTGATTTGAGACATGCAGAAGAGATGCTGTGGCGAAGTTCACCTAGCAAACAGCTTTTAGTCATACAAGACAAATTTGTACATACACAAGAGGAGTTTACGAAAGTCATAGCCTATAAACTTGACAGACATGCTTCTGTTTTGCCCCAGATACAAAGCAATTTCAGACAGGCTATGGCCTTTATTGTAGAGCAAAAAAGTCAATATGTAAAGTTTGTGGAACAAAAACACTTGATGAATGACCCTAAGTTGCAGTGCCATAAAGGCTGGGCACAAACTTCAGTAGAAGGAAAGCTGGTGGAGTTGAGGAGCCTTGAGATAAACCAAAAGTTCATCCTGCAAGATGCTTCAACGCGCATCGAAGCGCTGTGTTTGGCTAAAACCTAAACGACAGGTGTCGTTAGGGTAGGTGTTACATCATGCCACCCATGTCAGGCATCGCAGGTTGGGCTGATGCTGGTTCAGGTATGTCTGATATCGTCGCTTCAGTTGTAAGAAGCAAGGATGCCACAGAAGTAGCATTTTGAAGTGCGACACGCGCTACTTTCAGTGGGTCGATGATACCTGCTTCTAGCATGTTGACATATTCGCCTGTTGCCGCGTTAAATCCTAAGTTTTTATCGGTGCTATTGGCAATTTTGTCTGCAACCACGCCTGCATCAAACCCAGCATTTTGTGCGATTTGTTTCATCGGTGCAAAAACGGCTCTTAGGATGATCTGAGCACCAATAGCCTGATCACCTTCAAGTGTAAGTGTTACGGCTTGGCTGGCTTTAATAAGTGCCGCACCCCCACCGATAACGATACCCTCATCTACAGCAGCTTTGGTAGCAGAAAGCGCATCATCGACTCTGTCTTTTTTCTCTTTCATTTCAGTCTCTGTTGCTGCGCCCACTTTGATGACTGCCACACCACCAGAGAGTTTTGCCAGTCTCTCTTGGAGTTTTTCTTTATCGTATTCGCTGGTAGTGGTGCCGATTTGTGTTTTGATCTCGTTCACTCTTGCTGCAACCGCATCTTTACTGCCTTTACCATCTACGATAACCGTGTTGTCTTTATCTATGATGACTCTTCCTGCCTGACCAAGCTCAGCGAGTGTTGTTTTTTCAAGTGTAAGTCCAAGCTCTTCAGTAATCAGTGTTGCACCCGTAAGAATGGCAATATCATTGAGCATCGCTTTTTTTCTGTCACCAAAACCAGGTGCTTTGACGGCCACGATGTTCAAAACACCTTTTAGACGGTTAAGTACTAGAGTCGCCAACGCTTCACCCTCAACATCATCAGAGATAATAAGCAATGGTCTGCCACTTTTTTGTACCTGCTCCAACACAGGGATAAGGTCTTTAAGGGATGTGATTTTGCTATCAGTAAGCAAGATAATCGGTGATTCAAGCTCACATGTCATCTTCTCTGTATTGGTTACAAAGTAAGGCGAGAGATAGCCTCTGTCAAACTGCATTCCTTCGACCACTTCAAGGTCATCATTGATACCTTTGGCTTCTTCCACGGTGATGACACCATCTTTGCCTACTTTTTCCATTGCTTCAGCGATAAGGTTTCCTATAGTCTCATCCGAGTTTGCAGAAATAGTTGCAACTTGTGCTATCTCTTTTTTGTCTTTGACTTCTTGGGAGATTTTTTTAAGCTCTTCGATGATGGCGCTACTGGCTTTATCCATCCCTCTTTTGACTTCGATCGGGTTTGCACCTGCTGTGATGTTTCTTAGACCCTCTTTGAAAATAGCGTGCGCAAGAACGGTCGCAGTCGTTGTACCATCACCTGCTTCATCCGCTGTTTTGCTCGCCACTTCTTTTACCAGTTGTGCACCCATGTTTTCAAGTGAATCAGCAAGTTGTATCTCTCTAGCCACACTGACACCGTCTTTTGTGATGTGCGGTGCACCGTAGCTTTTTTGTATGAGTACATTGCGTCCTCTAGGCCCCATGGTTACCTTGACTGCATCTGCAAGTTTGCTCACACCTGCATACAGTCCGCTTCTTGCTTTGTCTGAATAAAATATTTCTTTTGCCATAGTAAAATCCTTTGTTATTTGATAAGACCTAAAATTTCTTTGCTCTCAAGGATGAGATACTCTTGGTTTTCAATGGTGATTTCTGCGCCTGAGTATTTAGCAAATACGACTGTATCGCCAACAGAGATACCGTCTTCTTTTGCTTTTGGACCTACTGCCACTACCTTGCCCTCCAAAGGTTTTTCTTTGGCTGAGTCTGGGATGTAGAGACCAGATGCTGTCGTATTTGACTGTTCTTCGCGCGTGACGAGAACCCTGCCTTTAAGTGGTTCAAATGCCATAATAATGCTCCTTTGAGTGTAATAATTTTTGTGTCAGTATTGTAATAGGTTTTCACTTCAAAGTCAATAGAGTTATCTCAATTTATTTAAAATACTTTAGTCACTTTAACTAAAGTATAGGTTTAAATCTATTTTTTACACTATTTTTGCTTATATTGTTGACTTTAAAGGTACTTTTGGTTAAAATTCCGTCTCTTTTAGCGAAGATGTCAAGGTAGCTCAGCTGGTTAGAGCGCTGGTCTCATAAGCCGGAGGTCGAGGGTTCGAGTCCCTCTCTTGACACCACCAAAATGCTCAACACTCCCCTTATTTCATATATCTACAGACAAATCATCACAATAATTCACGTACCTATATTTTCCTGTTTTTGCGCCGGAGGTCTGAACTTTTTGTCCCGTTTTGTCCCGATTTTTGACTCAAGATTTTGTATGTTTATTAATCAAAAGCTTTAGGCTAAGCAGTGTTGTTTTGGTGTTCTTGTCAGTGTACCATGCACTCAATGTTAGTTTAGCAGACTTGTGCTCTTTTGACCTATGATTTTACTGCCCATTCTTTTTTTGTATTTTGAATGTTCATTTTTACAAAGATAAGATATCATATTTCAATGTTATACTTGCGGAAATATTTTTGTAAAGAAATTACGCCAATTCTAATCCTAAGAGTAATTTCACGAAAAAATCCATAGTAATCGTAGGAGATAGTATTGAAACCAAGCGCACTAATCAAACTCATGCGTCCACATCAGTACATCAAAAACCTCTTTATCTTCCTCCCTCTCTTCTTTGCCATGAAGATCACGGAAACGGAATTATTACTTAATGCTTTCATCGCTTTCATCGCTTTTTCTCTTACCGCAAGTGCCATATACACTCTCAATGACTACCATGACATCGAAGAAGACAAGCGGCACCCAAAAAAGAAAGATCGTCCCCTGGCATCTGGAGCCATCAGTAAATCTCAGGCTATCATTATCATGACAGTTTTGTTTGTGGCAGGTTTTACTCTGATGGCTTCCCTCTCACTTCAATCTGTCGGCATCCTTTCTGCCTACACCATCATGAATATCGCTTACAGTTTTTACCTCAAGCATGTTGCCATTATTGATGTCATGATCATTGCCATTGGCTTTGTACTGCGGCTTTTTGTAGGATCAGCTGTAACAGGTATCCATCTCTCTATGTGGATCGTTGTCATGACTTTCCTTCTGGCACTCTTTATGGCTCTGGCCAAACGTAGAGATGATGTTCTTATTTATCTTGATACGGGAAAAAAAATGCGTAAAGTCATTGATGGCTACAATCTTCAGTTCTTGGATACTTCCATGGCGATCATGGCTTCTGTGGTCATTGTCACCTATACCATCTATACCACATCAGCAGAAGTGGTTGAAAGATTTCACAGTGAATATCTTTATCTGACAGCACTCTTTGTGATCCTTGGTATTATGCGCTATCTGCAAATAGCTTTTGTCCATCTTGACAGTGGTTCACCGACAAAGATCGTACTCAAAGACAGGTTCATGCAGCTTACTTTACTGGGATGGATTATCTCTTTTACTTGGATACTTTATTAATGCTCGCTATCAAATACACTATCTTTGCTCTGATCTCTACGCTCTTTAATCTGCTGTTCCAGTATCTAAGCTTCTTGGTCTACTCTGACTTTGCTTCACTGTATGTTGCTATGTTCTTTGGTACATTGGCTGGCCTGGTAGCCAAATACATACTGGATAAAAAGTTCATCTTCTATCATACACCTAAAGACAAAAAAGATGATGCAAAGAAGTTTGCACTTTATTCATTAATGGGTGTTTTTACGACTGTCATATTCTGGGGAACAGAGATAGCGTTTGACACACTTTCTGGGAACCCCAATGCCAAATACTTAGGCGCAGTTATCGGTCTAAGTATCGGTTATGTTATCAAGTATTTTTTAGATAAGAAGTATGTGTTCATTCATAAAGAGGAAGCAGTAGTATGAGCCTTATGAGTTGGGGAATGTATCCAAAGATTAAAAACACTGTCTTCAGGTTTGATAAAG
>JAABRH010000032.1 GCA_011391015.1 Sulfurovum sp. | reverse complement strand
ATAGAGAAAGAAATAAGACAACGTTTATAGCAAGCTGCCAACATTTTGGTTTCTTACCCGCAGATCAACTAAAAAGGATCAATCTATGAAAAGGATACTATTTTTACCATTTTACTGTTTGTCACTTCTTAGTGCAAATGTAATGACAGATTCGACAGAGTATGTCAAAAATGAGCTGACAGAATATAGGGTTTATCCCCGATTACAAAAAGCTGATGAATACATTGCACAGGGGAAAACTGAAGATGCCAAGAAACTTCTCTTCAAAATATTAGAGATCGATCCAAAAAATGCCCAAGCAGCCAACAGGTGTGTTACGCTCTGTGTGCAGAATAAAGACTTTGCGTGCGCAAATAAATATGTGGCACTTATGGAACCATCTTCTTACGCAAAGTACTATGAGGGATATATCGCTTTTGAATTGAAAGAGTATACCCGAGCACTCAAAGCTGCTTCCTCCATAGAGGACACTTCTGTTCTTAAAAAGAATGAACGAGAATTCAACAATAAGATTCTTTTAAAATCAGCCATTATGTCTGGCGGCACGGAAGCTACTGATATGTATTTGGGCAAAATACTGCATCCTCAATTAAATATCTCATCTTGCCCTTCTGACTATCTGGAGATTATCTCTTTGCTGTTTGAATACAAAATGTTTATTGCAGCGTCCAAAGAAATTGATCTTTTCTTTGGACGCTGCAAATCTCAAAAGATTTCAGATACACAACTTGTTGTATGGGCAGATCTTCTCAGAAATGAAAACCGATTTGATGAGGCAAAAAACATTATCGTTCATATGGAAGAGGCAGATCTGAAGAATGAGCAAATGCTACTCCTGTTTTTAAAAAGTGAAGACGAAGCAAATGCTATTGAAACCATGGAAAAAATTTATCAAGAAAACCCCAATAACAAGAATCAAGCTCGGCTTGCTTATCTTTATGAAAATGCCAAGAAAACAGATAAAACAAGTTCGCTTTATGCCGAAGCATATGAACGCAGTAAGAATCCTGACGATCTAAAAAAAATACTTTTTATGAAAAAAGATCCTCTCAAACAGTACCAGATACTAAAACAATACTATCCTTACGAAGGATTGAGCAATGAAGAAAAATTTAACTTTTCGGTCTCTCTGATACAATTCTACAAAAAAGACAGAAAAACTAACAAAATATTATCTGTTCTAGACGACCTTGCGGGTCTTGAAAATCTTACCGATAAACAAAAACTCTACTTGAGCCATCAGTACAGCGAACATCATCAAGACAAAAAGGCTATAGCACTCATGGAGGGCCTCTACCAAAAGGACCCAAATCCACAACATAAAGACAGATTGGTTTATCTACGCAATAAAAACATCGCGCCTAAGAAATCACAATACAAACCTTTGCCAAAACGTGAAGATCCTGTACAAACAGAAACACAAATAGCTTATGATCTTATTCATCAAAAACGCTATGATAAAGCAAATACTCATCTTAAAAATGTACTTAAATACGATCCAAACAATGCAGTAATATATGAACAGCTTGGACAAGTTTACTACACTCAGGAAAAATACGAACTAGCTGCCGATGCTTTCAAGAAAGCGGCTTCTCTTGATCAAAAATCAGGCTATTATGAATCTTTGGCTTATGCTAACATAAAACAAAAAAACAAAAAAATAGCAATAGAAAGCTTTAAAAAAAGCATTGACATCGTTAAAAAAGAGGAACCTGAAAACATTGATAAGCTATATCAGTTAAAATATAGTGTGGCCGAATTGGACCGAAACTTCTTTGGGTACCTAAGCTATGGTATGAGACTTGATTCCTATGATAATAATACCGGTACCATATCTCCGATACTTTCTGCCAATTATGGTGGCTTTTCTGGGTTGGAACTCCATTACAAGCCAGAAATTTTTGACGATTATGCTACCGTTTATGTCAGAGCAATGGCTGGAGTCCAAGACCAAAGTTTAGCAATTGAATCCCAAACATGGCAACCATCGATGGGCATACGTTTTCAACCATTAAAAGAGGAAAAGCTTTACTTCTTTGTAGAAAGATTCCTTGAAGGTGGCAATGAAAGTCGTGAAGATACCATGCTTAGAGCCTCGTGGGAACTTTTTGACGGATATGACTTTTACCCCACAAAAACAGAATACTGGTGGAAGCACCTCTATATGGATAGCGTGTACTATATAGAGAATAAGACCTATAGCCTGTATGCAAACTATGAACATGGGTATGTATGGAAAACTGGATATGAAGATGCTTGGATGCCTTATCTTTGTACTTCTGCAGGATACAGCAATGACAATCTTACCAAAGATTCCATCAATAGATTTGATATTGGTGCCGGGATCTCCTATCTCTTTTGGCGCAATGAGCGTGAATACAAATTTCATCAATACACAGGAAGGGCAAGGCTGGAATACCGTCATCAATATGCAGGTGACCCAGAAGATGACCATGCGCTTAGACTCATGCTTGAATTTTTCTTTTAAGTACACTTTGGCAGGCAATACATAGCAAAGAGATAGAATACTCCCAAGAGAGCATCTTCACTTTCATCTTGCAAGATGAAAGTGAAGAAGAATGAAGAAAATTACGCTAAAAACTCCGGTGTTGCAAGTTCGACCTTTTTGCCATTTTGCTCAAGAACCACAACCGTAATCTCATCACCATCGCTGTAGCGTTCTGAGAGATTATTGATGCGTTCTTTGGCTACTTTGGATACATGCAATAGTGCATCAAAACCATCCGGCATCTCTACAAAGACGCCAAACTCAACTATCTTTTTCACTTTCCCTTTGTAGCTTTCGCCTACTTTATATTCGATCTGTTTTTTTACAGGTGTAGAGGTGAGGCTTTCTATGTGGGCTTTAGCTTGCGCTAATTTGCTTTTATCTTCACCTGAAAGTTTTACGCCCCCTGCATCGCGGTCAAGATCTACAGAGACTTCAAACCGTTCGATAATCTCACGAATCGTCGCTCCTGCTTTTCCGATAATATCTACAATCTTACTTGGGTGCACCATAAAATGTTCCGTGCTTGGGAGTGCTTGGCTTACCGTGATGTTTTTCCCCGCTTCTTCCATGATTCCAAGAATATGGTTTAAGCCCTGACGCGCTTTGTTTAAAGCATCTTTGAGCACTTCCAGATCAATCCCACCTAATTTCATATCCATTTGGAGGGCTGTAATCCCATGGGCTGTCCCTGCTGCCTTAAAGTCCATATCGCCGTCATGATCTTCAAGCCCCATAATATCAGTTAGGACAGCATACCTGTCACCTTCGCTGACCAATCCCATCGCAATACCTGCTACAAGAGCTGATGTTTTAACCTCTGCTGCACGCAATGCCAATGCACCGCCGCAAATCGTCGCCATAGATGAAGAACCGTTACTTTCAAGTATCTCAGAGACGATACGGATACTCCCGTCATACCCCAGATCCAAAGTAGGTTCTAAGGCTCGTTTCCCCAAATTGCCATGTCCGAGTTCTCGTCGTCCCGGTGCACCGATAAACTTTGCTTCCCCTACCGAATATCCTGGAAAATTATAATGCACCATAAAGTTCTCCGACTGGCTACTTTTTTCCGTTATCAGCTCATACATCTGCGCATCTTTTTTATCTCCGAGTGTCACGGTCACCAAAGCTTGTGTCTGCCCGCGTGTAAAGAGGCAGGAACCGTGTACAGAGGGTAAAAGATTGGTTTGTATGCTGATGGGTCTTACTTCATCGAGTGCTCTGCCGTCTGCGCGGATATTTTTATCTAAAATCATCGCTCTTACTACTGTTTTTTTATACGCTTCGAGCACTTTGCTGACTACTTCTTTATCAGCCTCTTTACCTTCGGATTCAAGCACTTCTATGATCTTCGTACGTATTTTTTTAAGCTCAGTAGAGCGTTCACTTTTTGCCATATGTGATATCGCTTTTTCAACCTCGTTGGCATAGGTGTTTTCAATCCATGTATAGAGTGAATCATCACGTTTATCTTGAGTTAAGCAAAGCGATAAAGGCTCTCTTGCTACTGAGGTAAAGGCTTCAGTGTAAGCAACAGTTGCTTCATCAATAGCTTGGGCTGCGATAGCAATCACATCAACAAGTGCCGATTCTTCAAATTCATTGGCACTTTGTCCTGTCGCGTCTACTGTTGCCATGGTACGCATCTCTATCATCACCACATCTTTCCCTGAACCTACTACCAGCAAATCAAGTTCGCTTTTAGCCTGCTGTGAGAGTGTTGGATTGAGGACGATATCATCTCCATCAGTTCCTACTCTTACCGCTGCTATACTCGTTTTAACAGGGATATCTGAGACATATAAAGCAGCATTGGCGGCATGAAGTGCGGCTATTTGCATATCTACCTGCGAATCTGCACTCACGACCATGACCGTGATGGTGACAGGGTAGTGAAAACCTGCAGGAAACAAAGGACGCAAAGAGCGATCTACAATGCGCGAGGTTAAGGTTTCGAAATCACCGGGCTTGGTCTCTCTTTTGATGAAACCACCAGGGATTTTAGCTGCTGCGTATGCCCTCTCCATGTACTGCACCGTTAAAGGAAGGAAATCCTCATCCACTGCTTTTTCATCAATGGCCACAGCAGCAATAAGCACTGCCTTGCCCTGTCTGTACATCACTGCACCACTTGCCTGCTTCGCTACTGTGTTAAACTCGTATGTTTCTTCAAGATTGTTGGTGGATATCTTTATAATCTGTTCTTTCATTCGTTAATGTTCCTTTGTTTTACATCTTTTTTACGTTTCGCTTCTTGTGCCTTGATGATAGAACTTATTGTGTCAAAATCCAATTGCTCAAACTGTTTATAATAGTATTCTATCGAAATATAGTCTTTTATCTTATGAGGGCAAAATACGTCATCGCAGACGCTGAGCAGATTTTGATACACGGTATGATCCAAAATAGGTGTTGCGATATAAATATTTTTAGCACCTCGTGCAATGACTGATTTTAAGGCTACAAGCATGGTCAGTCCCGTCTCCACACATTCATCTGCCAAAACAACGTATTTGCCTTCGAGTGAAAGCAAACTATTGCCTTTTCGGTACTTATTCACATAGGTCAACACTTCTTCTTCGTATTTTCGCTGTGCTTCACCATAAACATAATCTTCACTAATCTCAAATGCATCAATGAGGGCTTTATGCATCACCACTTCCTCGGTTTCTGAAATCATGGCAATCGCCACTTCAGGATTATTGGGTGCAAGGATGGGTTCAGTGAGTAGAATATCCATCTGGGCATCAACCGCCTTGGCGATCTGATCTGCAAAAAAAACACCCCCTTCGCTTATGCCTATCACAACGGTTTCATTTTGAGAGAGCAATTCAAGCGGTAGTGTATTGATAAGTTGTCTTGAGGCATCCTGCCTGTCTTCAAAATAAATATTAGGGTTTAAATTGCTGGGCATGATTTGCTCCTGGGAATTGCTTAGATATTTCTTGGGCGTCAAAAGTATAACGAAACTCTTCTATGTACTTCATCAAAATCTTATAGGCATGGTTCAGCTCTTCCATCCTCTGGGCATCCCCTCCCACATCAGGGTGATTTTTTTTTGCCATAAAACGAAACTGTTTTTTAATATCTGCTTTCGAGATGAGTTTAGGCAGATTGAGTATCTCCAAAGCTTTTTCGATCTCTTCTGCGGGATGGATCATCATAGCTGTGGCTCCCCGGTACCAATACTTCCAAAAGGAATAAAATTGAGCTGCATATAAAAAGTGTAATCAGTCGTAAAACCGGTAGGTCTTGGTACAATGTCTTGTCTCATGGAAGTCACAACACTCCAGCACTCACGGTTGTAACTGCCTCCTAGATACCATTGTTTACTCTCTTCTTCATCTATGTTGTAAGTAAAGCCTCCCAAGAGCGTGATTTTTTTATTGTACATATAGCTGCCCCTTAAGTCTATATCATTGGCGCTGATGGTATTGATAAAATCAGGCAATGCTACTTTATAGGTATATCCTGCGCTCAAAGAGTACTCAGTGTCATAGAGTGAGATACGCGTAGAGGTATCTCTGATTTCAGAAAATTCGTGCGCATACGTGATGTTATTATACAGACTCCATTTGTTCCAATTGTACTGCATCTCATTGGCGGTATCTGCCAATTTGTATTGCCTGCTCAGATAATACTTTTGAATCAGCCGTTGAAAGAATTTCAAATTCATATTTTCATCATAAAAATACTGACCCAGTCTCGCATTATACTGCTCCTCAGGAAGTCCGACTGTAAACAATTCTTTTTGTTCATCATCGAGTGATGAAAATTCTAGGGGAGACTGCTGTTCGTTTCCTGGTCTGAGATAGACAAAACTAGGCTGCATCACATGGATAAAACCCTCATATTTTTTCGTCAGGTCGGTAAAAAGTTTTACCTTGTGGATATTGCTGTAGTATTCAAAATCATCATGCACAAATTCGCCGTTGCCAAAAAAAAACTTACTATAGTAAAACTCTTCACCCAAAGCAATATTGGCATAATCATCAAAAAACGAGGTGGTAAATTCAAGCGGTATCTTCAGTGCTGCCTGCTTGAGCGTTGCACCCTCTTTTCTGTCAAAATTATTGATCTCAAAATCCGTACTGTAGGTCAGATTGTCCCAGATAAAATGATTAAGATACTTATGGAAGCGTGCAGAGGGGAGTACTTGCAGGGTATCGTCATTCTCTGTTTTTCTTGTGTCTATATAATATTTGGCATTGAGCCCTGTGTAGTAGTCAGTGCTGTTGGTAAAGTAGTTAAACTTGGATTCCTGAAGGGGAGTGAGTCCAAATTGGTTTAGATTGTTACTTTGCATATTGAGATAGTCAATGTCATTGAGGAGCATCGTGTTCAGATAAACACCATCCGTAAAATCAAGGTCCGATAGATGACTCAATACTCTGGAGGATTCATAATTCAATTCCAAGCCGTAGTGACTTTCATTTACGAGTGGATTTGCTTCGGTGTAGGCTGCCTTATCTTTAAAATATCCTGTTCTTATTTGTCCTGATGAGTAGGCTGAATCAACAAAACGGAACGTACCGTAAAGGCCTGTACTTCTTGCTGTACGTACCTGCGGATTGAGCTCCAAATCCATACTGGGAGAAATCGCCCAATAAACAGGCTGTTCATACAACAATCCCTCAGACGATCTGTAGCCAAAAGCGGGAAAGAGAAGCCCTGAACTTCTTTGCTTATTGGTACTAAATGCCATATAGGGAGTATAGAACATAGGCATATCCCAAAGATAGACTTTTGCATCATATACTTTCATATAGTCTGCTTCGCTGTCATATTCAGAACGCTCAAATAGCATTTTCCACAAAGGGTCTGTCGCATCACAACTTGAAAGCATCGAGGGTCCCAAGGTATAATTTCCCTCTTTTTTATGTACCGCGTTCGAGTAAAGCCATACGTCTTGTTTACTGACAAGAAACAGCTCATCAAAAGTAACCTCATTAGTATCAGTGTATATTTCCATATGATTACTGTGTTCTTTGCTTCCTTGATACCCTATCATTTCAATCTTGCCATCAAGAACCAGTAGTTTTTTGGTTTTATCGTAGTGTGCTGTATTAGCTCTGATGATGGTGTCTTGATAATAGACCAACACATTCTCTTTGGCACTCACCGTTGTCTTGGTGGATTCCAGATGTTTTGCTGTGATTTCGATTTTGTTATTTTCTGTAGCGGCGTAAAGCGTCTGTATAAAACAAAAAATACTTGCAAATAAAAAGCGTTTAGCCATCTACCACAACACAGTTTGAAAGTTTGTCATGCAGTGTTTGATTCATGGGAAGAAAAAATGCCAATACAAAGCCCAGATAAAACAGTGCTTCACTTGGGATTCTTATACTTGCTCTAAGTAAAGCTTTTTGAAAGTTCGGAGTCTGTCCTGTCTGCAAGTCAATCACCTTTATCTTCATGAGATATTTTCCCACTGTCATACCGTTTTGCCAAACCAGTACAGCATGATAAAGAATCTTGATAGCAAAAATAACCAGAATATTTTGCGAGATAAATGCATTGATACTTTGCAGTGTCATCTCATTGACCTCTGTGACAGAAGAAAAAACTTCAGAAAGCTGAGGATAAAAAATAATGATAAAAAACAGAGAAACCACCAAATCATCTATGACAAACGATACCATTCTTTTTTGGGTACTTGCAATAGGCGACGAGACAGGTTCATTCATGTAATTATCCTAGAGTGCCTGATAGGCAATGTCCGTACGACAGTGTTTTCCTGCAAAATGCACTTGCCCTACCAGCATATAGGCTCGTTGCTGTGCTTCTTTGATACTCTCTCCGATGCCTACACAGACTAATACCCTGCCTCCGGTAGCATACAATTTACCATCTTCTCCTCGTGTAACACCCGCATAGGCGATGTGTGCATTTTGGCTTAGCTCTTCATGGTAAATCGTATCTACTATGATCTCTGCCGGTGCTGAATTTTTATAAGGATAGTCTTTACTTGCCATTACCACACCCACGGCATACTTGTTGTGAAATTCGATGGTCGCATTTTTAAGGTCTCCTGTGGCTGCTTTGTAAAAAAGCTCACTTGCAGGCGATTTGAGCAACGGCATCAACTCTTCACATTCTGGATCGCCAAAACGTACGTTATATTCCAAGATAATAGGCTCACCTTTCACTACCATCACACCGATAAAAAGTACCCCTTTAAAGGGATTTCCCTCTTCTTGCATCCCTTTCAGCGTCGGTTTAATCACCCGTTTATCCAGTTTGGCATATATTGCATCATTGACTAAAGGAGTAGGAGCGTAGGCACCCATGCCACCTGTGTTGGGACCCTCGTCATTGTTTAATAATTTTTTGTGGTCTTGGGCTGCAGGCAAGACTACATAGTCTTTTCCGTCACACACTGCAAATACGGAGAGTTCATACCCATCCAAAAATTCTTCCACCACGATGGATGTACCTGCTTCGCCAAATGCATTACCTGAGAGCATCTCTGCGGCAGCTTTTTTCGCTTCATCATGGCTTTGTGCGATGATCACACCTTTACCGCCGCACAATCCATCGGCCTTCACTACAATCGGTGCATCGAGTGTATTGATAAATTTGTATGCTACTTCGAGTGAATCGGTTTCAACATACTTTGCAGTAGGAACATTGTGCCGTGCAAGAAAGTTTTTCATAAAGATCTTTGAGCCTTCGAGTTGTGCTGCACCTGCTGTGGGACCAAAAATGGTGAGTCCTCTGGCTTCAAATACATCCACAACACCTCCAACCAACGGACCCTCCGGTCCTACGATTGTAAGGTCAATACCCTTGGATACAACAAAGTCTGCCAACTCGGAATAATCAGAAATAGCAACATTTTCACCCAAAGCATCCGTAGCGCCATTACCAGGGGCAAAATAGATCTTCCCTACATTTTCATCGCGAGTCAGTGCCAAAGCTATCGAATACTCTCTACCGCCAGAGCCTATGATTAATACATCCATTTTTTTCTCCAAAAAGTGATAGTTTATGTTGAGACTCGGTCTTGTACTTGTGCGTAGAGGATTTTGGAAAGATTTTGGTCAAACTTCTGTTCATCTGTTAGCTTTACAAAGTCCTATGCGTGCAATAACACTACCTAGCATCCCCGGGTGAGCGTTCTGCCTAAAGTCGGCCCTAAAAAGCCAACGGTGCAGGAGAGAGTCTCTTTTTAGGGGATGAAGTCTCGCCGACAGAGTCAAGCTCAAACGACAACTTCCACACACCAAGAGACTACATGTCCCGCAAAGAATAATGTTGGACCCCAAATACAGTAGTCGCATCACCTAGGTTAAATTGATTATAACCTATTTGAAGTTAGAAGTGAGTAAAAAGTGTACCGATTGATTCAGTCCTGTAAGGTATTTTTTTACTTTTTAATCAGGGTATTTCCATAGAGCATCGCATCATTCACCTGTTCATCATCATAGGGATCAAAGTGAGGTGAGATGATCCAGCTTCTTTTTTTATCCAGTGCATAGATTTGTGCTTCAACTTCATCGGCGATGCGATGGGCTTCCAGCAACAAGATATTGGGACGAAGCACCATATGAAACTCTACAAAATTGGTAGAGCCGTCTGTTCGGGTTTTAAGCCAGTGGTAGCTTGTCACCTCTGGGTGTGTAGCGATAATCCTAACTATCTCAGCCACCATATCTGCATCCAACGCACGGTCAAGTAATATCTCTATTCCCTCCTGTATAATCCCATACGCCGAATAGACAATATAAATTCCTATACCCAAACCAAATATGGCATCAATGGCATGTATCTGCGTCACATACACCAATACCAGTGCCACAATAACCGCTACATTGCTCCACAAATCCGTTTTATAATGCAAGGCATCAGCCTTAATCACAAGATTGTTTGTCTCTTTGGCTACCTTCAGCAAATACTGTACCAACAAAAACGTAATCACAATCGAAACCGTCATCGCAATAATAGAGGGAGTAAGCAGGCTCGTTGTTGAACCGTGATACAGTTTTTTTACCGCTTCATAGATGATAAACATACCCGAAATGGTAATGACAGTTCCTTCTATCACAGCAGCGATCGCCTGTACTTTTCCTTTCCCGTATTGATAGGCTTCATTGGGATGTTCTTCTGCTTTTTGAATCGCAAAAAAGTTAAACACAGAAACCAGCATGTCTAAAAGCGAATCTATGGCAGAGGCAAGTACCGCAATCGAACCGCTCGCAATACCAAGTACGAGTTTGACTAACACCAAGAGTGTAGCAACCGAACTTGAAACCAGTGTCGCTCGTTTCTGGGATGACATTTTCATATTTTTATCCAAACCTCTGTTCTTTTTTTTCTTTCAGCATTGCTGACAAATTGACTCCCAGTAGCCCTATAGAGGCACAAAAATAAAGCACAATTGCCATCCATAAAGTGGCACTGAGCATCTCAAGAAAAGAGAAGAACAGTGAAATGCGGTAGAGTATGCCTAGTACCACAGTATATTTGACTGTCGTGTGCAAACGCATATAGAATGTGCTAATTGTTAGTTCTCTGCACGTAGCACATCTATTTTCCAAAGCTCTTTGTTGCTGTTTATCCAGCAAGCCATACACCCATTTTAAAAAATAACGCGACAAGGTAATGACGACGGCAATACGCACAATCACAAAGAGTGCTTCAAGCCAAAAACCTTGTGGTATTTTAGCCCAATATTCAAAAAATAAGGTCGCGATACTCAAACCTTCATATAGATAATAACCATAAAACAAAGAAACACTCACCCACCCTGCCCACAATCCGAATTTCAACACTAAAAAGACGTACGTTTTGGCTTTTTCTATTTTGGATTTGTGTTTATTGTATGAATCTGTATTTTTCATCAACCCAAATGCTACAACATAGTGCAATGCAAGCAAAGTATAAATACCACACACCATTAAAAGAAGTAAAATAAAAATAAAAATATCTTCGTAGAAATGGGAGGCATCCATCTTGCATAGCCTTGGAGTAAGTTGGAAGGGGATTTTAGCATAAATTTGACTCAAAAGAGCAAGACGCGTTCATACTGGGCTGCGTCATAGCTATGACGCAGCATTTAAAACTACAGTGCCTTAGTCGCCAAAGAGGTGATTCGTGAGACAAATTCACCTTTATCTTTAGGCTCAAGTCCTTCGGAAAGTTTGGCAGAATCGAGCAATATCCACGCAATATCCGCAAAGAGACTCTCATCACTCAAGCCATCTAGCTTTTTAATCATTTCATGATCAGGATTAATCTCCAAAACCAGTTTAATTTCAGGCATCGATTGCCCTATCTGTGCAAAGAGTGCTGCCATACTTGCCATAGGATCAGAGGTGTCTTTGAGCACACAAGAAGGGCTCGTGGTGAGTCGTGTCGATATCTTGACTTCTTTGACTTCATCACCAAGTACTTCTTTGATCTTGTCTGTAAGCGGTTTAAACTCTTTAGAGATCTCTTCCTGCTCTTCTTTGGTTTTAGAATCAGGCGCATCAATCACTGTAATATCACTCAGACTCCACTCTCCATATTCGCCTATCATCGGCGCTACAAGCTCATCGACCTCTTTATCATCCATAATGAGTACTTCGATATTTGCTTTTTTATACGCTTCCAGCAAAGGAGAATTTCTCAATACTTTTTCATTTTCACCCACGATATAATAAATCTCTTTTTTCTCAGAATCAGCACGGGAGACATACTCTTCAAATGACACAAGCCCTTCTTGAGATGAACTTTTGTATCTGACGATATCAAGCAGTAAATCTCGGTTTACCATATCAGTATAGATACCCTCTTTAATCATTCTGTTGTATTGTGAGGTAAATATCTCCATCTCTTCACTGTTAAATTTCTTGATAGTTTGGAGTATTTTTTTGGTTGAATTTTGTTTGATATTTGCCAAAATCCTGTTCTCTTGCAGCAATTCACGCGACACATTGAGCGGCAAATCTTCACTGTCTATGATCCCTTTGACAAAACGCAAATACACTGGCAGCAACTCTTTGCTGTCATCAGTGATAAAGACACGCTTGACATACAGCTTCACACCCGCTTCATAATCGGATCTATACATGTCCATTGGCGCTTTTTTAGGGATATAGAACAATGTTGTAAACTCGTTTGCACCCTCTACTCTGTTGTGCAGATAAGTTAACGGTGCATCATCGCCATGCGCAAGTGTTTTGTAAAACTCAACATAATCTTCTTCTTTTAACTCAGACTTTGAAAGTGTCCACAGTGCTGTAGCCGCATTGATCTGCTCTGATTTACTAACGGTTTTTGTAACCTTGTCATCGCCCTCACCCTCAGTCTCTTCCGCTGTGTAGTTCAATACAATAGGATATGCGATATGGTTTGAATATTTTTTGACCACACCTTCTGTTTTTCGCTTGTCCAAGAACTCTTTTTCATCGTCTTTGAGCTTGATATAGATAATCGTGCCATGCTCCTCTTTGGTAACGGGTTTAACTTCATACTCCCCCGTACCATCAGTGGAGAACATATAGGCTTGCTCTTCTCCTGCTTTTTTAGAGATAACATCCACATGGTCTGCGACCATAAAGACAGAGTAAAATCCCACACCAAACTGACCGATAAGGTTAGAGTCTTTTTTAGCATCTCCTGTAAGATTTTCCATAAACGCTTTGGTTCCAGACTTTGCAATGGTTCCCAAATGATCCATCAAATCTGCCTCATTCATACCGATACCGTTGTCGCCGATGGTAAGTGAATGATCCTCTTTATCAAGCTTGATAAAAATCTTTCCGGACCAATTTTCTTCTTTAAATGTTTCATCTGTCAATGAAAGATAATTAAATTTATCGATCGCATCACTCGCGTTGGAGACCAGTTCTCTGATAAAAATCTCTTTATTGGAATAAAGAGAGTGTGTCATGAGCTTTAAAAGTTGCCCGATTTCTGTTTGAAACTGATGTTTTGCCATTGTGTTTCTCCTATAAGTTAATAATTTTTTGGGATTATAATCTATTTTGGTAAAAATTACAAGTTTTTAAGAAAGATACTTTAGTCACTTTGACTAAAGTATACTATTTTGAACTGTTCGGATATTTTGCTATACTTTAATAATGAAACATTTATATTTGATACGCCATGCAAAATCAGACTGGAGCGACCCCAGCCTAAATGACTTCGACAGAGGTCTTAGCCCCAGAGGCAAGAAAGATATCGTTCTGATGGCAAACAGTCTGAAAGAAAAAAAGATAGAACCGGATTATATACTCTGCTCTTTGGCAAAAAGAGCTAAACGGACTGCTAAAGGTTTGCTGAAAGAAGCTGAACTTGATAAGAAGATAGTGTACAAAAAAGATCTCTATTTGAGCACACCTGAACATATCATTGAGGTGATTAAAACCATTGATACCAAACATAAAAATGTGTTCATATTCGGGCATAACCCTGAATTGACTGAGCTTTCCAATCTATTGCTTGATGAGTCTATTGACAATGTTCCCACTTTGGGTATCGTGGGAATATGCATCGCAATAAAGCACTGGGAGAAATTAAGCCCCAAAAAAGCGCGTTTAGATTTTTTCATTTACCCCAAACTATTCAAATAATACCTTTATTGCTTTGGTAGAGGCTTGCAACCCATTTTTTGGTGCTCTTTGAGTAGTGTCGCTTTTTTTGTTTCTGCATCGCGGAGCATTCTTTTTTTGTTACCGCTTTGCGTAATCTCTGTTTGAGGCAACGTATAGGCAAGTTCTTCTGCATGGACAGCAGGCATACCTTGTACTTTCTCTATAAAGGTATCTACTTTTATCAGTTGTTCATCAAGCGCTCTACACTCTTTTGCCTGTTTGATGTTATCTATGTTTGTATCACTAGAAGGTATTTGCCCTGTACATCCAGCCATAAAGCCAAGCGCACCAAGCAAAGAGAGGGAAAGCATTCCATATTTTTTCATTCAATCATCCTTTTTTAAATTATTATAGCAGATGCATCCAAAATAGAATGAATATCATCTTAAAAATCAAAACCAAACAGAAGACTCGATGTCGTTTTATTGTTACCCACTTCCGGATCAGGGTTACTGTCATTGGTATAGTCTATGATGAACTTAACCGATAAAAAATCAAAAAGAGGTATCGTAAACCCTAGATTTGATCGCATAATCCAGTGCTGATCGGGTTCAGTTAAACTCGGATAATACATGATATTTCCATCGATGATAATCGTATTGATATACATCACATCATCCATCAGATATTCACCAGAGAGTCTCAGCGCAGCAGCGTTAAATTCATCATCTGGATATTGACTATCCGTATAGGATGTAGTCGCATACGCTAACCCCAAAGCAGGCTCTAACCAAAAAGCCTTATCAAAAGTGAATTTATATCCATATCCTACAGAAGGGAGCCAACGCTGCTGTATCTGTCTGGGTCTGTCGTACTCAGCAGCCAAAGAAGCAAAGAAAAACTGCTCATTTTGAAAATAATTCTTATAGGTAGCTGCAGCTATAAGTTCATCTTTGTTTTGCACCTCCGGAGCATCTACAGTTTGTGTTGTCTCAAAGTTATAATTGAGAAACAGCCGTGTTTCATGTTCAGCTACCTTGCGTTTTAAATTCATACGTGCTTCAGCTGTGCTTTTCTTGTTTATTCCACTTTCTACTTCCAAACCAACATGAATAGAACCTTTGGTATAAGGAAATTGATTACGTACTACGTTTTCAAATGAGTCATCTTCACTAAGTGCCATCACAAAATTGTCTATATCCGCAATTTTTACCGTTCTCTCTTTATTGCCCTCTAAAATCTTGAGATACTTCTTGCTATCTTCTATGCCTACAATACGACCTTCAATATCCATGCGCTTAAACGAAATATGATAATTATACTTCGTATAAATAGAATCGATATCTTTATAGGGTATGCGGTTTGTTCCGTCACTATATCGGAGTTTAAATGAAAGTCTTTCTGGACCTATACCCGTCACACGCCCATGCAAAACCATGCCGTGCACCACAATAGTGTCTCGAATCTCTTCTTCTTTGGAAGGTGACACCAAAGCTGTATCGGCTAAAGAAAATAGTGTACTTAAGACAAAAAGTAATAAAGAGGTATACACCATTTTTTTCATCAAAAGCCTTAATACACAGCACAAATGACTGTTTTAATTATTGTACTATGTAACAAATGAAAAACAAATTAGTATTATTCGCCCAAAGCCAAATGTGCGTGGTGTTCTATATATCTTTTTACTTCTTTGTCTAGATGGCTCCAGTTTTTCTGATAAATATAAATATAGTCTATAAGATAAACCTGTTGTTTTTGGCCTATATATGCGAGAAGATCCTGAAACATTTCTACCATCTCATAAGCATGCAACTCTTCATAAATTGCCATTCTAAATTTTGAATATTTTACAAGTGCTACCAACTCTTGACTGTAAATCATCTCTTCAAAAGACTTCCTTGTTTGTTCCAGCATTAGCATGGTCTCAAGTAAAGATTCCTGATACTGAGAAGCATTTTGAGCGCCTTTTAGTCCTTTTTCAAAATCGATAATCCTTTTATCATAAGAAAATTCTGTTTTTTTCTCTTTTACTTTTCTGTTACGCATCGCGTCAGTTACAACTACAAACTTCTCTAAGGCAGTATAGACTTCTCTTGCCTGAATCGGCTTGGGGATTGCTGCGTTCATTCCTGCCAACTGCATCTCTTTAAATTCATGCGAAAATGCCATGGATGATATGGAGATGATGGGTGTCTTTTCCCACTTGTTCACAGATCGTATTTTCTTGGTCATCAACATACCATCCATCACGGGCATGTTAATATCGGTAAAGATAATATCAATTTCTTGCTCGTCAAGCAACTCGAGCATCTCAGCACCATTGTGTTTCACAAAAAGCTTCACACCCTCTATGGTCAAAAAATTTCGCAGAACTCTTTCATCTATTTTACTGTCTTCAACAATCGCAATATGCGCACCCCTGAATTTCTGCAGCATTTCTTCAGTGAAAACTTTTTTGCCTTTGATGATAAATTCATTGGCATCAAAGCTCTCTATATTGTTTACACCTGTGACTGCATGACTTTTTAAGATAAATATTTGGTACAGTATCTCTTCAACATCCCCAATGATGGTCGGTTTGTAAAGCTCTGCATGTGCAATCGTTTTTGCAAGATTTATCTTCTCTTCAGATTCAAACAGTTCATGCACAACAATAATTTTAAATTCTTTTGTAGTGTCTTTATAGAGTGTATTAAAAAAACTGATATGTTGGTATGTCAGTGTTGATGAGTCCAAAATTGCCATATCATATGCATCAAGATTGGGCTTTTTTGTTTCAAATTCACTAACACTCAGATTGTCGATTTTGACACCATAGGTTTCAAAAATGTACCGTGCTCTTTTGGTATTGTATTTATCTCTGCCTATAAAGAGTGCTCTTTTGCCAGCCAAGGTTTTATGTAAAGATTCTTCATGGCTTTGGTCATCTTCATCTTTAAAGTAGGGTATTTGAAACACATAGCGTACACCAAACAATCTACTGCTACTTAACTCAAGCGTACCACGCATCGCCTCTACGATTTTTTTTGCCTTGATAAACTGGTTGATATTTTCACTATGGCTTGACATAATACGCTGCGCATCACGATATTTTAAACACACCCTGGGATTTAAAAACCCTTTTTCATTGACCACTTCAAATTGAATATATCTGTCACTGAGTTTACTGATCTCCAATACTACCTCAGCATCGGTGTTGAGCATCAAAGCATCTTTTATCAGTACTTCAAGAACCTGTTCGATGTAGTCATTATCACCAACAATATAGCGGCCTACATCTCTCTGGGCATCGTAGTAAATTTTATGGTTGCGCTCTTTGAGCAGTTCACTGACTTTATTGGTCAAGATATGTAGCATACCGCTGAGTCTAAAAGGCTGATTTTCAATTTTGATATGTTTTGTCTCGCGCTCACAAGCCATGACAAACTCAGGCGAAGAGACAGTGTTTGTATCTTGTTTCTGTTTTGAAAATAGCGTTAAGATATTCATTTTTTACCTAAGCCTTATTTTTCTGATGCAACTATTTTACCATTAAAAATTGAAATTTATCATATAAGATTGTTTAATTATTTATCATAAACAATTGAAAGGTAATGAGATTATTTTAGCCGATTATGAGTAATATCATCAGATTCTGCTTCACAAAAAAGCGTATCTTGCCCACAGTGTCGACATGTGGTTCTGAGGGTAAAGATGTACCAGCCATTTTTATCTTTGAGTAGTGCATTGCCGCATTTAGGACATACTATACGACTTTGCACAATCGCCAAAATCATAGCAAAACCTAACTGCACGATACTGTGTGTATAAAAAACCGATAAAACAATCAGCAGCCCTACACTTACACCTAAGACAATATACTTACCATAAGCGGGGATACACATCCAAAACTACTCCCATTCGATGGTTGCAGGTGGTTTTGATGAGATATCATACACGACACGGTTTATACCATCTATTTCGTTGATAATTCTTCTGCTCATACCCTCTAATACATCATGGGGCACATGCGCAAATGTCGCTGTCATGCCATCAACTGACTCTACCATACGGATACATACCGTGTTGTCATAAGTACGATTGTCGCCCATCACACCCACTGACTGAACATTAAGTAGTACAGTAAATGCTTGCCACACTTTGTCATAATAGCCCGTTGCTTTGAGCTCTTCTTGCATGATGGCATCGGATTCTCGTATCAGCCTAAGTCCTTCTTCGGTGACTGCACCCATCGTTCTGATGGCAAGACCTGGTCCGGGGAACGGGTGTCTGCCTATCATCTCTCTGGGAAGTCCTAACTCAAGTCCTAGTTTTCTGACTTCATCTTTAAAGATCTCTCTTAAGGGTTCAACCAGTTCAAACGTCATCCAACTAGGAAGACCACCTACGT